>NZ_JBVJLS010000012.1:0-288337 GCF_055584605.1 Nocardia sp. NPDC102475
ATCCCTCGCCGACTACCTCGTCAAAATCAACCTGCCAGCCCCCAAAACAAAACAGTAACTTACTGGCCCAATTTCAGGCGCGACACACTAGTGCCGCGTCCAGCTGGCTTCTGAGGTATCGAGATCCGTCGAGCGCAGTCATATGGCGGTGCCGCGGGCCGTGTCGTGCCGCGTTTCGACTGCGCTCAGCGAGCTGGCCGGACCGGATGTCGCGGCAACCTATCCGGACGGGGCGCTAGCAACGGCTTTACCCTCACCTACCTGCGGTCCGCCGCCGGGCCCCGGCTGCGCGGCGAGGGCACCGTCCCTACGGTCGACAGGGCCGTCGTCGCGTGCGAAATCTATGCCGGGCGCCCGGACACCGAACCGGTGCTGTGCGCGGTCGCCCAGGGCAATGCGCGATCGGTCGAGCGTGAACTCGGCAGCTGAGCATCCGCCGACCAACCCATGAGCGAACGCAACGTCGTGACCAGCGACCGGGGATACATACCCGCATCGGAGCGCGCGGCCACATGTCCGTCCGGACGCACCAGTAGCGCACCGCCCTCCGGCAGATCGGTGCGGGCACGCCATTCGCCACCCAAGCCGTGCACCGCGATCTCGATACCGGTCTCGCGCTGCGCATCGGCCGCGGCATCGCGCCAGGCAGCCGACTTTCCGGCGATCAGTATCGCGTAACCGGGTCCACAGAGATCCAAGGTCGAGGTGGTGTGCTCGGCGTCGAGCCACAGGTGCGGCAGTCGCGTTCCGACCTGCCCGGTCAGCCGATCGACATGCGGCTCGACCCATTCGACGCAATCCGCGGGTTTGCGCGATACCGCGATCGACGCGTACCGGAACCGCGACATGACCGCTCCGAAATCCAACCGACGCGACAAAATCTCCGCGTTGTCCGGGGTTTCGATGCCGTAGCGGGTTTCGAAGTCGTCTCCCAGATTGGCCTGTTCGGCGGCGATGATCGCACGTGACCACCGTTCGGCCTGATAGGAATCGAGCAATGCGGGCCCGCCGGTACCCGACAGCACGGCGGCCAACTTCCAGACCAGATTATGTGCGTCGGCGACACCGGTATTGCCGCCGAAACCACCCCACGGCGCGTGCCGGTGGGCGGCGTCACCGGCGAGGAAGACCCGGCCGCGCCGATACTCGTCGGCCACGAAACTTCCGGTGTCCCAAGCACTTCGCGCCAGCACCTCGACCTCGATATCGGGCGCGCCGATCGCGGCGCGGACCAGATCGATGCAGCGTTCGTCCGGATAGTCCGCGACCGTCTCACGGGTCGGATCGTATTCGAGCTGGAAGGACCATTCGTCGGTGTTGTTCTTGGACAACACGAGTCCGCGGACGGTGTCATTGCTGATCTCGCATTGGCTGAAGGTACGACCGCCGAGCACCCCCGTAAGATCCGTCCGCGCAAAGACATTGATGTAGTGGCGCGTCGGCGGCAGCTCCCAGCCGGCGATACCCAATGCCCCACGGATCGGACTGGCCGCACCGTCGGCCGCGATGAGGTAGTCGGCCCGGATAACCGAGCTGCGACCCGACTCGTCACGCAGGGTTGCGGTGACCCCCGCGTCATCGGCCTCGAAATCGATGAGCTCGACTCCGAATCGGAGATCACCACCGCGTTCGCGGGCCTGCTCCGCAAGCACCGGCTCGAGCAGCACCTGGGGCAGGAAGCAGAACTGCGACGGGCTGGGATCGGCCGCCGCCATCGCCGCCCGCAAGTGACTCAGGTCGAGCGCCTCAGCCGTGATCAGGCTGGTGCCCCGGCTCGCGCCGCCGAAGCTGCCCGCCCGCAATGCGGTCTCGGAGGCCTGGCGGACCCGCCCCTCGACGCCGACCTGACGGAACAGCTCGGTGGTCCTGGTGTGCAAGCCGCGAGCCTTCGGCAACGCCGATGCCTTGGTTCGTTTATCGACGAGAACATAAGGGACATCGTGATATTCGAGGAACAGCGCGGCCGATAGCCCGACCAGGCCGCCGCCGACAACGAGAACGGGAATCCGCTGCGTAGGTGTCATGCCACGATCGTGTGCGCACGAGCTTGCACCGCCCTTGCGTCGCGGTCACGGCGACCATGCATACGAAACGGGCCGTACCCGCGGGTACGGCCCGTTCGAGGCGAATATCAGGCGCTCGCCGCGAAAGCGTGGGCGTCCACGACCGGTTCGGCGACCGGCTCGATGGCGTAGGCCAGGATGTCGGCCACATCGGCGACCGGGCGCACATCCAGGGCGGCCAGCACTTCCGCGGGCACGTCGTCCAGGTCCGGCTCGTTGCGAGCCGGGATGAACACCGTCTTCAGACCCGCACGCTGCGCGGCCATCAGCTTCTGCTTGACCCCGCCGATCGGCAGCACCCGGCCGTTCAGCGTGACCTCACCGGTCATGCCGACATCCGCGCGCACCTGCCGGCCGAGTGCCAGCGACACCAGGGCGGTGACCATGGTGACACCCGCCGACGGCCCGTCCTTCGGCACCGCACCCGCCGGGAAGTGGATGTGGATATTGCGATCCAGCACGGACGGTTCGATGCCGATCTCCGCCAAGTGCGAGCGCACGTAGGTGAGGGCGATCTGTGCCGACTCCTTCATGACATCACCCAGCTGGCCGGTCAGGGTGAGCGCGCGCTCGCCCTCGGCGCCATTGGCCTCGATGTAGAGGACATCGCCGCCGAGACCGGTGACCGCCAAACCCGTTGCCACACCGGGGACCGCGGTGCGTTCCACCGAATCCGGGGTGAAGCGCGGGCGACCCAGGTAGTCCTTCAGGTTCTCCAGATCGATGGTCAACGACTCCAGCGCGTCGTAACCCAACTCGGCGTCGTAACCCAGCGACACCACGTTGTCGGCCGAACCGGTTCCGTCCTCGGACAGCCGAGTCGCGGCCTTGCGCAATGCCTTCGCGATCAACCGCTCCATCTGCCGCACACCGGCTTCCCGGGTGTAGTTGGCCGCCACCTCGCGCAATGCCTCGTCGGTGATCGAAACCTCCTCGGCGGTAAGCGCGTTGCGTTCCAGCTGCCGTGGCACCAGGAAGTCGCGGGCGATGGCCACCTTGTCGTCCTCGGTGTAACCGTCGACGCTGATCATTTCCATGCGGTCCAGCAGCGGGCCGGGAATGGTCTCCAGGACATTCGCGGTCGCGATGAACAGCACGTCGGACAAGTCCAGATCCAGATCCAGATAGTGGTCGCGGAATGTGTGGTTCTGCGCCGGATCCAGCACCTCGAGCAGTGCCGCGGCCGGATCGCCGCGGAAGTCCGAGCCGACCTTGTCGATTTCGTCCAGCAGGACAACGGGATTCATCGATCCCGCCTCCTTGATGGCACGCACGATCCGGCCCGGCAGCGCACCGACGTAGGTGCGCCGGTGACCGCGGATCTCCGCCTCGTCGCGCACACCACCGAGGGCGACGCGAACGAACTTGCGGCCCATGGCCCGTGCCACCGACTCACCGAGCGAGGTCTTGCCGACGCCGGGCGGGCCGACCAGCGCGAGCACGGCGCCGGAACCACGTCCGCCGACGACCTCGAGTCCGCGCGCCGCCCGGCGGGAGCGCACGGCCAGATACTCGACCATGCGATCCTTGACCTCGTCCAGGCCGTGGTGATCGGCGTCCAGCACCGCGCGGGCGGCCGAAACATCGGTGCTGTCGGTGGTTTTCACGGTCCACGGCAGGTCGAGGACGGTATCCAGCCAGGTCCGGATCCAGCCGGATTCCGGGCTCTGATCGCTGGCCCGCTCCAGTCGACCGACCTCGCGCAATGCCTCGGCGCGCACGTCATCGGGCAGATCGGCCTGCTCGACCCGGGTGCGGTAGTCGTCGGCGCCGTCGGGCTCGTCCTCGCCGAGTTCCTTGCGAATGGCATTGAGCTGCTGGCGCAGCAGGAATTCGCGCTGACTCTTCTCCATGCCCTCGCGGACATCTTCGCTGATCTTCTCGGTGACCTCCGCCTCGGCGATATGCGCCTTGGTCCACTCGATCAGCTTGGTCAAACGCTGTGCGGTATCGGGGGTTTCGAGCAGCTCACGCTTCTCGTCGGCGGTCAGGTACGGCGCGTAGCCCGCGGTATCGGCTATCGCCGACGGATCGGTCAGCTGATTGACCGCATCGATGATCTGCCAGGCCTCGCGGCGCTGCAGCACCGAGACGACCAGCTTCTTGTATTCGGCGGCAAGCTCTTTGGTGCGACCGTCGGCGGCTGGCGTCTCTACCGGTTCGGCCTCGACCCACAGCGCGGCGCCCGGCCCGGTGACCCCGTGGCCGATCTTGGCGCGCCGTTCGGCCTTCAGCACCGCGGCGGGCGCGCCACCGCGCATCCGGCCGACCTGTTCGATGGTGGCGACGACGCCGTAGGAGGCGTAGCCCTCGGTCAATCGGGGCGCGAGCAGCACCGCGTCGGTATTCGCGGCGCGCGCGGCGTCGATGGCGGCCTGCGCCGATTCGTCCAGTTCGATGGGCACGACCATGCCCGGCAGCACGATCGGATCGGTCAGGAACAGCACCGGCAGGTTCTGTGGTGTAGTCACGTGTTCGACCCTTCCAAAGGTTGAGCGATGTCCAGTCAACCCCGGGCCTTCCACGTTTGTTCCACACCGCTGCCCACGTTCGCTCAGAGCGATCAGCGTTCGACGCGGCACTAGAATTCAGAGCGTGTTCGAAGTCGATGCGCGGCCGGTATCTGGACCTGTTCGCTGCGACAATCCGGACGGGCTGAGTATTGGCGAGACCGCGCGTCTCACCGGGGTCAGCGTGCACACTCTGCGCTACTACGAACGCGCCGGCCTGGTCATCACCCCCGTCGACCGCACCGCCGGCGGGCGGCGGCGCTACCACCAGCTCGACCTGGACTGGATCTACGTATGCACCAGGCTGCGAGCCACCGGAATGCCCATCCAGACCATGCGTCGCTACGCCGAACTCGTGGCCGCCGGAAAGGGCAACGAGCCGGAACGCATCGCGCTGATGGAGGCGCATCGCGGCGAGGTGGTCGCCAAACTCGCCGAGATACAGGAGAATCTCGCGCTCATCGACCGCAAGCTCGATATCTATCGAGGTCGAATCGCGATCGGCGACCGCGATTTCACTGCACACCCGGGCTGATACGTCCGTCGGCAATGGCATACGTGTTGCGGCGGTGAGAACGGCGGGACCGCCCTATTGTTGGGCGGACCGTGCCGGTGTTCGCTGAGCCGCTGCATCCGAGAGGAGCACGTGGGTGTTCGGGCAGGACTGGAAGCAAGCGGGGGCGGTGCTCGTCGTTGTGGGGGCGCTGATCGGTATTCCGCCCGTACTCGCCGCGATTGTTCCGCTGCGGGAGACGGCGGTGGCGGAGGGAGCCGAGGTCGAGTTGACCGCGCCGGGGGAGAAGCCCGATACGGTCGAATTCTCGGGGGTTTCCGGTTGGGAGCGCAGCCCGACGGGGGATGCGGCTACCGCGGTGTTGGAGAGTCCGCGTGGCTCGCGACTGGTGGCGGCGGTGGTCGACGGGGTCACCGATTTCCGTGATGCGGCCGAGTGGCAGCTGAAGGTGTTGCGGGTACAGGGCTTCGACGCGGTTTTCGACGGCGGCGAGGTACACAACGCGAACGGCTTCGGCGGATTCACCTGCCGTCGGCCGACCGAGCCCGGGGTCTGCGCGATCGTCGGCAAGGACAATCTCGCGGTCACACTGATTCTCGGCGGGGACGATCCGCGGCTGAGCGAATTGCAGCCGATTCTGGATTCGCTACAGGTGACCTCGTGAGGTGGTGGCAGCCGAAATCGGCGCTGTTCTGGGTGTATTGCGCGACACTGGTCGCCGGTGCGTTCGGGCTGGCCGTGCAGATCGCCCCGGTGCTCAGCCTGACCTGGAGTGATGTGCTGGTCGGTTTGCCGTTCACGGTGGCGACGCTGGTCATCTTCGGGTGGGTCATCCTGCAGCTGGACCGGTTGCGCGCCCGGCACCGGATTCGGACGCCGCTGGTCATGGGGTTCCTGTGGGGTGCGCTGGCCGGACCGGGCATCGCCATGTGGGCCAACGACCACAACATGCGCGTTATCCAGAACCTGGCCGGTGACCCCTTCGCCCGCAACTGGCAGGCCCCGATCTCCGCGGCGATCGTCGAGGAGGGCATCAAGGGTGCGGGTGTATTCACCGTGGCTTGGCTGAGTCGCGCGCTCCTGCGACGGCCGATGCACGGACTGCTGCTCGGCGCATTCGTCGGCCTGGGCTTCCAGGTGCTCGAAGACCTGACATACGAGGCCAACTCGGGATTGCTGTCGGCACAGGGGGATGCGTCCTACGCGGTGCTGGTGGGCATCGTCCGGTTGATCACCGGCATCACCTCACACTGGCTGCTCACCGCCATCGCAGGGATCGGCATTGTGCTGGCCGTTGCTCGATCGGACTGGTCGTGGGCACACCGCGCCCGCATCTTCGCCACCTTCTATCTGCTCGGCTGCGCACTGCACTTCGGTTGGGACGCACCGGATCCGGCGAATGTGCCGATCGTCGGCACCACCGCACGCACCGTCTTCTACCTGCTGGTATTCGCAGTTGTCTACGCCTGGGTGCTGCGCAGTGAACGGCATTGGTTCCGAAGGACGATCGCCCGCCCTGAGGCAACGGCCATCGCAGCACCCGCCGAACTGCACAGTCTGATTACGCGCCGCACCCGACGCCATGCTCGTAGAGAAATGCATGTGCACGGCCGCCGCAACCGCCGTCTGCTGGAACGCAGGCAACGCATGCTGCTGGATGCGGTGCAAGATCTCGGGGCTTAGTCCCGCATTGACACCCCGTCGGAGCCAATGAGAATGTTGGCAGCTAGATATCTCACACCTGGGCGGCATTAGGGGGACCCGACGATGACGACACTCACCTCCGGAGTGTTCATCGATTGGGAAGAGCTGACCGGCCTGTCCAAGTTCTGCGTCGATCTGATCACCTTTCCGATCTTCAGTGCGCTCGCTGGTTGGCTCACCAACTGGACCGGGGTGCTGATGTTGTTCTGGCCGGTCATTTTTCGCGGAATCCGGATTCCTGGCCTCCAGGTGTTGTATCCGTATTTTCCGCGCCGGGTCCAGGTGCTGCCGACATTCTCCGGTGACGGCCGCCGTCTCGGATTCCAGGGATTCATTCCGGCGCGCGCGGAGAAGATGGCGAGCATTTGCGTCGACAAGGCACTGATGCGCATCGGCAGTCCGCGGGATTTCATCCACGAACTGGATCTGGAGAGTATTGCCGATTACATCGCGATACTCGCGAGCAAACAGGTCAAACCGCTCGTCGACGAGGTGATGTACCGGGAGAATCCGGACCTGTGGCGCGGGGTACCGAAGGCGATGAAACAGGTCATCTATCAGCGGGTGGACCGGGAATTGCCCGGATTGACCAGGCGGGCCTTCGAATCGCTCGGCGACAATGTCGACCAGCTGATCGATATCAAAACCTTCGTCATCCGGTATCTGCAGGAAAACCCGTACATCCTCAAGGATCTGACGACCACCATCGCCGCCCCCGAATTGCGTTTCATGGTGCGCATCGGCCTGCTCGGTGCGCCGTTCGGCCTGCTGCTCGCGCTGTATATGCATGTGCACCACACCATTCCGGTGTTCGGCTGGGTGCCGGGTTGGGTGATCGTGCTGCTGGCCTCGGCGGCGATCGGCGTGATCGTGAATGTCATCGCGGTCAAAATGGTGTTCGAACCGGGTGATCCGCAGCCGCGTTACAAGTATTTGTGGAAGCAGGCGCTGCTGGCCAAGCGGCAGCCGCAGGCGGCGACCGATCTCGCGCATATCCTGGCCTACCAGGTGCTGACGCTGCCGAATCTGTCCAAGGAACTGCTCGACGGTCCGAACGGCGATAAGACCAGGCAGCTGATCGAGCGGCTGGTCTCCGATGAGATCCATCGCCAACTCGGCCCCACCACCTCGATCGTGCGCGTCGCTTTCGGCCGCCGCCAGTTCGACAATCTCAAGGTCGGCGCCGCGGGCGCTGCGGTCGGGCTGGCTCCCCGCCTGGTCGAGGACGAGGCGTTCACCCTCGAGCAGGCCAAGAAGATCGATGAGTTCGCCGCCCGCAAGCTCCAAGACCTCACTCCGGGGGAGTTCATGGAGATGTTCTACGCCTCGGTCGAACAGGATGCCTGGCTGTTGTATCTACACGGCGCGCTGCTCGGCCTCGTGGTCGGCGCCGCCCACCTGACGATTTTCGGCTGGTAACCGGCCCGAATCCGGTCAGCGTCGAGCCCGCGCCAAATACAAGCACGCATGCTTGCATTTTTTTCGGCCCACTGCGATGCTGGACCGCGACGGTGTACGAAGCAGTGCGCCTGGACGGGACAGGGATCTGATGGCCGACCTAGACGCGCTCCTGCGCGATTTCGCCGACGACTGCGCGGAACTGGAACGAATCGTCGCCCCGCTGGCGGACTGGTCCGCGCCGACACCGGCGCCCGGCTGGAGTATCGCCCATCAGATCGGCCATCTAACCTGGACCGACGAGGTCGCCGCGCTGGCCGCCACCGACCCGGATGGTTTCGCGAAGCTGGTCGAGGAGGCGGGCCCGAAGGCGTTCACCTTCGTCGACGAGGCTGCCGAGGAAGCGGCCACCGCATCCACCGCCGAACTGCTCGACCGATGGCGTCGCGGCCGTGCCGGTCTGATCGAGGCGCTGCGCGCGCTGCCCTCCGGCACCAAACTGCCGTGGTTCGGACCGCCGATGAGCCCGGCGTCCATGGTAAGCGCGCGCATGATGGAGACCTTCGCACACGGCCAGGACATCGCCGACGCACTCGGTTTGACCAGGACACCGACCGCCCGGCTGCGCACGGTCGCCCATATCGGCGTGCGAACCAGGAACTTCGCCTACACCGTGCGCGGTAAGACCGTGCCGGCCGAGGAATTCCGCGTCGAACTCACCGCACCGGACGACAGCGTGTGGTCCTGGGGTCCCGAGGATGCCGGGCAGAAAGTGACCGGTCAGGCACTCGACTTCTGCCTGCTGGTGACACAGCGACGGCACCGTGACGATCTCGCGCTGAAAACAATTGGCGCGGACGCCGCCGAATGGCTCACCATCGCACAGGCTTTCGCGGGACCGACGGGTGACGGGCGGTCGGCGGGCCAGTTCGCCTGACCCGCCGCATCCGAACCACCGCGGAATTCTTAGGTGCGGGCGAGCGCCACACTTGGGTGCGCCGTTCGTGTCGGCCGGACGCCGTTGGCCGGGTGTCTCGATGTGGCAGTCGAGAATGGCGCTCGCCAGCTAAGTGTATTTACCCGCTCGTCAGCTTGTAGAAACATTGACGACGCCATTCGGCTCGAGTTCGGTATCGCGGATATAACCCGGCTTTGTGATGCTGATCTCCCTCATGCGGTGCCACCTGCGGCCGCCCCTGTAACCTGGACAAGCGTACGGCTTTCAACGATGCGGGCCGCGCGGTGAGGGGATCAGGGGCGGACGGAAGGAACGCATCGTGGCATATAAGCCTGCCCAGATCGCTCGGCATACCGCCATCGTGCTCGCGGGCGCCGCCAGCCTCAGTCTCACCGTTACCGCGGGGGCCTACATCGTCCACCAGATGGCCGACACTCAGCACGCCACCAACGAGGTGGCCGGACCACCTGCGGTGCGGATTCCGGATGTCGACACCGATTACGGACCCGTGCTCTCCGATGCCATATCGACCGGTGGAACTCGCGACCTGCCCGCGCTATTCGGCCGCTTCCCCGCGGAATCCAGCGACGGCACCGTGAAAATCTCTCAGGCCCATACCGATTCGCCTGCCTCCGCCGGAATCAGCGGCAAACTGCGCCTCGGCACCGCCTATCTCGGCGCGCAGGTGGCACCGGGCCGCGCGAATTGCGTCGCCTTCACGGTGGATACCAATGCGCTAACGGCACTGACGGACTTCCTGCTCGCCGAACCGGTTCGGGACCGGCTCGGCATCCACGCCGATCCGGGCGGGGTCACCCAGTTGCGCACCGAGGTCGATACGCACAACGGCGAACTGACGCTCACCTTCTCGGATCCGACCCTCGGTGAACACCGCCTGCGGCTCGATCGCAGTCCCACGCCGAGCACCGAACATGTTGCGACCGTAGAAGATTCGGCTACGTCAGAAGCCGTCGATGCGACCCCGAATCCGACCGTGACGACGGCGAACCACACCGTCGCGGTCTAGTCCGCCTACGCTGCGTCCCATGTACGACTTCTGTGTCATCGGGGGCGGGATCGTCGGAGTCGCGACGGCGCATCGGATTCTGCGACGTCATCCGGGTGCGAGCCTGGTGCTCGTCGACAAGGCCGACGCACTCGCGACCCATCAGACCGGACACAACAGCGGCGTCATCCATTCCGGCATCTACTACCCGCCGGACAGTCTGAAGGCGCGGCTGTGCCGAAAGGGCGCCGCCTGGACGAAGGAATTCGCCGCGGCACAGGGCATTCCGTTCGAGGTATGCGGAAAACTGCTGGTGGCCACCGATGCCGCCGAATACCGCCGGATGGTCGCGCTGCACGAACGCTCGGTCGCCAACGGGGTCGATGTCGAACTCATCGACACTGCCGAACTAACTCGCCGCGAACCGCATGTGACCGGTGTCGGCGCACTGTTCGTGCCCGCCACCGGCATCATCGACTTCACCCGCGTCACCAACGCACTCGCCGAGGAGGTCCGGGCCGCGGGCGGTGAAATCGTGCTGAATGCCGAGGTCACCGCACTCACCGAAACCGCCGATGCGGTCACCGCGGCGGGTCCCGCGGGTTCTTGGACGGCGCGCACCCTGGTGGTCTGTGCAGGTCTGCAGGCCGACCGGATGGCCACGCTCGCGGGTCTGCCAACCGATTTCCGCATCGTGCCTTTCCGCGGCGAGTACTACCAATTACCGCCCAGCCGATCCGGACTGGTGCGCACACTAATCTATCCGATTCCCGATCCGAATCTGCCCTTCCTCGGGGTACATCTGAGCCCGATGATCGACGGCACCCTGACCGTCGGCCCCAATGCGGTACTCGGCCTGGCCAGGGAGGGCTACCGCAAGGGCAGCTTCGACGCTCGCGACGCCCGTGCGGTGCTCGGTTTTCCCGGCTTCCACCGAGTGGCCCGTGCCCATGTGCGCACCGGACTGCGCGAGTTGCGCAACTCCCTGTTCAAACGCGGTTATCTGGCCGAATGCCGAAGGTACTGCCCGGAGCTCACGATCGGCGATCTGCGACCACGCGAGGCGGGCATCCGTGCGCAAGCGGTACTGCGCGACGGCACTCTGGTACACGACTTCCTGATCGAACGCACACCCCGCTCGATTCACGTGCTCAACGCACCGTCACCGGCGGCGACCTCCGCCATGCCGATCGCCGAATACATCGTCGACCAACTGTGATCCCGCCGAGTTAGCTGGATCGCGCGTTCCAGCAAACCAAGCGACCACCCGGTCATCAATGTGGTAAGCCCGCCAACCAAATTCCCGGCAACCGCTCGAATAAAGAGGAGAGCTGTAGTACTTTTAGCGGCAGCCAACAGGGAGGGGCCCTATGGGCCACATCAAGTACGCGAGCGACGTCGGAGCCCCGGTCGAGGTGGCCTTCACCTATACGGACAACCATCAGTTCGTGCCGGATTGGATGTTCGCCGTCGCCGCGTTCGAGCCGAAAGACGAGCTCGACCAGGGTCTCGGTGCGGTCTTCACGACGCGGATCAGACTGGGACTGTGGCGGCCGACCATCGAATGCGAGATCACCGAATACCGGCGCAATGTGGTGATCGGCTACACATTGCGGGGCCAGTTATCAGGGACTTTGACGCTGCGCTTCGACCCGCTCGGCTACGGACGCTCGGTGCTGACCTCGCAGGCGGAGTACGCTCCACCGGGTGGGCTGTTCGGTCGACTGTGCCTGCGCCTGGTGGATTCCGCCGTGCGCTCGGCACTGCGCCGCACCGAATCCCAGTTGCGAAGGGAGATAGAGGAATTCCACGGTACCGATCTTGTCGGTCGGATTGCGTAGGGTGCCATCCATGATCATCGTGAGCACCGACGGATCCTGCCTCCGTAATCCCGGCGGCGCCATCGGCTGGGCTTGGGTCAATCATCAGGGCGGTTCACGCAGCGGGGGAGCCGCCACCGGAACCAATCAGGTCGCGGAGTTACGCGCGCTTTTGGAGGCGGTACTCGCCCATCCCGGCGAGGAACCGCTGTTCATCGAGAGCGATTCGCTATACGCGATCAAATGCGCGTCGGAGTGGATCTTCGGCTGGCGGACCAACGGCTGGCGCACCGCCAGCGGCGGCGCGGTGAAGAACGTGGAACTCATCAAACAGATCGACCGGGCCATTGCCTCCCGGCCGGGACCGGTCCGGTTCCGTTGGGTGCGTGGACACGTCGGCAATTACTTCAACGAAATGGCCGATACCCTCGCGGGCGAGGCGGCCAGACAGGCCGCGGCTTCCGCGGCGGCCGGTGAGGTCCCGACCGCGGAACTCCCCGAGCTGCAGCCGGTGCTCGAGGACTCCTCCGACAAGACCACAAAATCCGCCCGGCCGCGGTCAGCGGGGAAGCCGGTCGCACCAGCACCTCAGGCATTGACCCTGTTCTGAGTCCGCCAGGCGCGACCGGGCGCAAGACCGCCGGAAAAGACCTCCGGGCGGGTGGTGCCATTCCCACCCGCCCGGAGGCGCTTTTTGCTTGTAGTTGATCCGATCAGTTGCCCATCTGCTTCAGGATGGGCAGATCGAACTTGTCGACGAGCCACTTGTCGCCGACCTTCTTCAGACCGGCCACCACGACGAGCTCCACCTTGCTCGGCGGCTTGTTCGCGGCGGCGATATTCACATTGGTGGTGGTCTGACCGATCACCACCAGCACATTCGCGTGCTCGGTATCGCCGGACTGGAAGCCGCACTGCATGTCGTAGGTGGACGAGGTGGCCTTGGCGTCGATGACGACACCCTTGAGGTCCTGGCCGAGCTTGGCGAACTGATCCTTCCAGTCACCGGTCGACGCGGCATCCACCTTCTTCAGGTACTCGTCGATGGTCTGCGGATCGTAGGTGGAGATCAGCTTGCCGTATTCGCACGCCGCCGCGGTGGCCGCCTCGTGCGCGTCCAGCTCATCGCCGCGATTACTCGCCTGCCGGTAGAAGACGACAACGGCGGTCACCGCCGCGACGAGCAGCACGCCGGCGACGAATGCGGCGACGACAGGCACCAGCGCGCCGCGATCCTTGCCGCCATTCTGCGGTACCGGCTGCGCCGCGCCCTTGGCCGACGTGTCCGCCGCCTGCTTCGGCTCGGACTTCGGGGCTGCCGGGGTCGGCGCTGCGGCTACCGCATCACCCGACTTCCCGATCTCGACGGTCTTGTCCTCGGCGGGCGCGTCGGCCTTGGCGTCCTCTTTCGGCGCATCCGAGTTCTGGTTCTCGGCGCCGACATCATCAGTGGACATCGATACAATCCTGCACTTTCCCGGCGCACCCGAGCGCACCGATATTGCCTTGTCGGTCCGCATCAGACGAACCGTTCGCACTCTGCGGGGGAGTATTCCCGGCCCGGGATCGCACGCCCGGGCCGGGGTAACTCACCGTCGAATACGTACCGCTCGCTGTGTCAACTCACCGCAGTGTTCGGTTCACCGCAGCGGCGGCGGGGTCATTTCATTCGGATCCGCGCCCGGCGGCATTTGCGCGCCATTGTCCGGAACATTCGGGCGCGGCGCATTCGCCGAACCGCGCACCTGCAGTCCGGGCGGCGGGTTCTCGCAGTAGTTCCACTTGGGCAGCGAACCGTCCTGGATCACCTCATTGCGGATCGGCGTGTGCTTGTACTGGCAGATCGGCCGAACCCAAATATCCGCGACAGCGTGGAATTCGTTGTCGTGCGCCGGCACACCAGCGGCGGACAACCCGATGTTCAGGGACGGGAACAGCGCTTGCAGCGCCGGAATCCGCAGCTGCGCGGCCCGGGTCATCGCCGCGAAGTTGGCAGCGAGACTGGTGATCGGATCGGCCGTTTTGTCCAGCACCGCACCGAGACTGGTCAGCTGTCCCGGCGCCTTCTCCAGCACCGCCTGCAGTTCACCGTTCGCATTGTTGAACTGGTCGAACAGCTGACCCGAATTGTGGGTCAGCGTCGCGAGATCGGGCTGCGCCATCGAGGTGGTGTTCGCGATGGTGCGCAGGTTGGTGATCAGATTCTGGGTCTGCGGCAGCAGATTGTCGAAACCGGCCATGGCCAGGCTGATGCCGTTCACCATGCCGCGCAACTGATCCGGGCCGCCGCTGAGCGCGGTGTCCAGGTTGGCCAGGATGACGCTGAACTTATCCGGATCGACCTGGGCGATCAGCGCGCTGGAGTTGTCGAGCACCGACCAGATCGGGGTCGGGGTCTTGATCTTCTCGGCATCGAACTCGATGACCGAACCGTCCTTCAGGAACGGCGCCTGCTCGGTATTCGGCCGGAAGTCGATGTACTGCTCACCGGCACCGGAGAGCGCGCCCACCGAGATCTTGGTGTCGGACGGAATCTTGTACTTGCTGTCGATTTCGGCCGTCGCGGCGATGGATTGTCCGCGATCGACCAACTCGATCGAGGTCACCTTGCCGATGCGATAGCCCCGCAGGGTCACATCGTTGCCGGGCTGCAGACCACCGGAGCGGTCCAGATCCACGGTGACGGCGTAGGTCGACTTCAGCGGATTCACCCGCATCACGCTCACCAGCAGATAACTGGCCCCGACGACGAACACCAGCACCAGGCCGATAGTGGACAGCAGCATCTTGCGCTGCATCAATTTGCCGAGCCAACTCATCGGTGACCCCCCTGCAGTCGTCCTTGAATCGCCTGCAGGACGGTGATCAGGCTGCCCGCGAAGTCGCTGAGGTCGCGGCCGTCGAAGAACTTGCCCTGCGCCGGATCCGACAACAGGCTGAAGTTGTGAATGTTGGTGACGGTGGCGTAGACCGCGAGGCTGTTACCGCGGAAGGACGCATCGAGCGGGCCGCGTATTTCGTGCAGCGCATCCAATGCGGGACCGAAGTTCTGCTCGGTCTGCGACAGCGCGTTCATCAGCTTGTGCACGTTGTCGAGTAGGTCGCCCAGTTGGTCGCCTGAGGTGTTGGCATAGTCGCCGAGTGCCGCGCTGGTCACCGAAATCTTCTGCAACAGATCGCCGATGGCCCGGTTGTTCTCCGCGATGGCACCGATCATCTGCGGCAACGAATCGGCGACCTGCCCCAATTCCGAGCGCCTGCCCTCGATGGTGTTGGCCAGGGAGCTGAACTGGGCGAGCACGCTGTCCACCCGGGCGCTGTTGTCGTTCAAACTGCCTACCACGCCGGTCATTTCATTGATCAGATGCGCTATCTGATCGCCGCGACCACCGACGATGGAATCCATCTCCGAGGTCAGCTTGGTCAGCGCGGCCACGCCACCGCCGTTGAACAACATGGAGACCGAGATCAACAGCTCCTCGACGGTGGCACCCGCCGAGGTCTTGTCCAGGCCAAGCGTGTCGCCGTCGTGCAGGACCGGCGAACCCGGATCCGCCTTGGCCTTGGACACCGCGATGAACACATCGCCGAGCGGGGTGGCTTGGCGCAGTTCCGCCGTACTGCCGACCGGAAGTTCGATGTCCTTGCTGATCTTCAGATCGACAATGGCTTCGAAGTTCTTGGTCTGGATATTGGAGACCACACCGACATCCGAGCCACCGATCTTCACCTTCGCCTGATCGGGCAGATTCAGCGCGTTCTCGAATTTCGCGTGCACGGTGTAGGTTTCACCGGCCAAGCCCGGTTTGGGCAGCGGCAGCTTCTCCACCGTGAAACCACAGCCGGAGGTGATGGCCACCCCGGATGCCGCCGCCAACGCGATCAGCGTGCGGCGGGCCTTCATCGTGAACCGGTCGCTCATTTGGTCATCCCCAGCAGTGCCGCCGTCATACCGAGGTCCGGACCGAGATCCTCGAGCTTGCCGGTGCGGCAGCCATCCGAACGCATCTGAATCCGTTCACAGAACACGCTCAGCAGTTCACCGTTGAGGAAGGTCGGCAAGTTGCCGTGCAGCCGGACGTAACCCAACTCGCGGTTCATCGACCGGTCCAGGTTCTGCATGAGCAGCGGCGCGATGTCGACGACCTCGGTGAGGCCGCGGGCATTGGCCCGCAACTGACCGGTCACCTTGGTCAGACCCTCCAGCGAACTGCCCAGCTGATCCTGGTACTGCACGAAGACCGAACTCGTATTGGCCAGGAAGTCGTTGAGCTGCTTCAGCGTGGCCTCCAGCCCGGGGGCCTGATCGCTGAGCAGTCCGGTCATCTGCGTCATCCGATTGCTGAAATCGCGTACGGATTGGTCGTTTTCGGCCAGCATCGTGGTCAGCTCGTTCAATTTGACGATGATGCTGGAGACCGCGTCCTTATTGTCGACGCCTACCTTCAGTGCGCTGGAGAGCGCGTTGAGGGTGTCACGCATCTTCTCGCCGTTGCCGTTCAACATCGGATAGAGCACCCGCCCCGACAGCGGACCGATGCCCTCGGTACCCGGTTCCGGCTTTAGCGCGGCGGCGAACTGATCGATGGTCTTGAGCATCGTGTCCAGCTCGACCGGTGTCTTGGTCTTCGCCTTCGGCAGATGCGCGCCATTGGACATGGTCTCGCCCTGGGTATAGGCCGGGGTCAGTTCGACGTGGCGGTCGGTGACGATGGACGGCGAAATGATCGCGGCCATCGCATCTTTCGGGATCTTGACGTCCTTGTCGATCGTCATATGCACTTCGACAAGGGTGCCCTTGGGAATGACCTTGTCGATCTTGCCGACTTGCAGGCCGAGCACCGTAACCGGATTGCCCTCGAAGACACCCGCGATGTTCTCGAAGTCCGCGGTGATCGTCATCGTGTTCCCCAGTGCGCTGTTCACCGAACTCGGCACCAGCGAGCAACTGCCGATGGCCAGGGCCGCGGCGCTGATCATCAGTGGTTTGGCCACCCGCCGCAGATTCGGCAGGCGCAGGTTGATTCGCATCAGTCTCATCCCTTGCAGCCCTCGATCATGTGGGCGAAGCACAACCAGTTGTCGGGGAAGAGCCAGGGGAGGCCGACCTCACCATACGGACCGTTGCCGAACGCGTTGTTGAAAGTGCGCACCGACACCGGCATGATCTGCAGCATCCGGTCGAGGTTGTCCTTGTTCTTCTGCAGGCCCTCCGCCATGGTGTTCAGCTGCGCGATGGTCGGGCCGAGCTGGTTGTTATTGGCCGCACCGATCTCCTGCAGCTGGCGGCTCAGCGTCGCCACGTTGTCGAGCAGCTGGCGCAGCAGGCTCTGGCGTTCCATCACCCGGTTGGCGATGGCCTCGCCCTGGGTGATCACCAACAGCACGCTATTGCGGTTGTCGCCGAGAATCCTGGTGACCCGGTCGAGATCCTTGAGCAGGCTGTCGACTTCCTGCTTGCGCGAATCCATCACCTTCGCCAGCGCGCCGACGCTGTCCAGCGCCTGTGCCGTCAGCGCGGGCGAATCGCCGATCTGCTTGTTGATCAGATCGAGCGAGGTGGCCAACTGCTTGGTGTCGAGCGCCTCGAACTTCGGCGTGCCGTACTCGACCACATCGGCCAGGTTGTACGGAACCGAGGTGTTGGACAACGGAATTCGGCTGTCCTTCAGTCCCGACCCATCACCGGGGTCCAGATCGACATAGCGTGCGCCGAGCAGCGTCGCCATCTTGATCGAGGCCCTGGCATCCGGCCCGAGCTTGACATCGTTGTCCACGCTGAGGGTGAGCAGGACATGCCCGTTCTCCAGCTTGGCACCGGCCACATGGCCGCTCGGGACACCGGCCACATTGACCTTGTCGCCGACCTTGACCCCAGCGGTCTGCACGAACTCGGCCTTGACCGTCTTCTCACCGACGCCGATCAGCTTGTAAGCGCTCGAGCCGATCAGCAGCACGATGATGAGGACGCCACCGAGAACACCCAGCCAGAAGTACCGATTGCTGTTGAACCTGTCCTTGATCTTGGTCATCATGGGCGGCACACCGCCGACTGTCCGTTGCCACCGATCTGTGGGAGCAGACCGCGGGGGAGCAGGATGCCGTATAGCGAGACGTCCAGCTTGCAGAAGTACGCATTCGCGTAGGCGCCGTCCTGAGTGAACTTGCCGATGGCGGACAGCGCCGCGGGCAAATCGATCGCGGCTTGGTCGAGCTTGGCGCCGTTGGCGATCAACAGTGTCAGCGCTGCGCTCGTCGAATCCTGTGCGGTGGCCAGCTTCGGCTGGATCTTGCCCATCATGTCGACCAGTCCGCTGGTCGCGTCCGCGATCTGCACCGTGGACGCTTGCAGCGACTGCCCCTGGTCGTACAGGCCGCCGATCAGTGCCCGGGTCTGGGTAACCAGGGTCTCCAATTCATCACCTCGCTTGGCCAACCCGGACATGACGCCGCTGAGGTTGGTGATCACATCGCTGAGAATCGCGTCTCGGCGCTGGAAATCCGTGGCCAGGGTAGCGGCCTGAGTGATGAACGCGCTCAACGAAACCCGGTCACCCTGCAATGCCTGGATGAAGGTCTCCGAGAGCCGGTTCACCTGCTCGGGCTGCAACACCTGGAACAGCGGCTGGAATCCGTTGAGCAGTCCGGACACATCGAAGGACGGTTCGGTGCGCTCGAGCGGAATGGTGGCCTTGTTCTTCAATGCCGCCGGGCTCGCCGCCTTGCCCGGGGCCAGGGCGACATAGCGCTGGCCGATCAGGTTCTGGTAGCGCACCAGCGCCTTGGTGTCGTCGTACACCGTCTGGTTGCGCTGCACGATGAATGTCACGTTGGCGACGGACTTCTTGGTCTTCGAATCGCGGGTGACTTCGATCTTTTCGACCTTGCCGACCCGCACGCCCGCCATCCGGACGTCATCGCCCTCGCGCAGGCCGAGCACATCGCTGAAGGTCGCGGTGTAGGTGTTGGTGTCACCCTCCACGACCCGCGCCAGCGTATTCCAGACGACAACGGTGACCAGGATCGAGACGATCGCGAAGAGGCCGAAGCCGATCAGTGGTTTACGAACGCTCATTCGGCGGCACCGCCGACCTGCAAAGAGCCTCCGCGCATTGCCGAACTGAGCAGCAGATATTCGGCCGCTGTCGGCCGACGACCGAGCAGGGCCACGATCGCGGCATCTCCTTCGTACGAAATTGGACCGGCGGTCACTGGCGCACTGGCCGGTTGGGCGGGCACGGCCGGGGCCGCGGGCTGATCGGAGGAGGGCTGAGCACCCGGTGCGGGCGGCGCCAGATTCGGGAACAAACCCTCCAGCGGGGTGCCGGCGAACGGGCTGGCCGGCTTCGGCTCACTCGAGCTCGTCGCGAGCGGATCACCCGGCGAGGTCAGACCCGGGATCTCCGGGAAGCCCGCGGGCAGTGGCAGTTTCGCCAAACCCTGCGCCGTTTCCAGCGAACGCGGCTGCATCGACGGTGGCAGGTAGCCGGGATCGGAGACCGCGGGTGCGGTGGCACAGCTCGGGCCGGCCAGGTTGCCGTAGCGCGGGCAGTCCGCCTGCTCGTACGGCCGATACGGGGTGAGCGTCGCACCGGCATTCCAGATCATCTGCCGCTGCGGACCCCAGTGGAAGGTCGTACTCAACTTGCGCAGCGAGTTGTTCAGCGAGGCTATGGTGTCCGGGATCGAATTCGCGTCCGCAGCAAGCGCGCCGAACATATCGCTGGTCCCCGCCGTGATCTGCTTACCGATGTCACCGTTGCGGGCGAACAGGCCGTTGACCGTATCCACCGTGCCCGCCGTGCCACTGATCAACGCGACCAAGGCGGTGCGGTGATCGGCGATGGTCTGCGCGGTCTTCACCGAACTGCCGAGCACATCGAGCAATTCAGGCGCGGACTCGTTGAGCGCGCGGGCCGAGGCCGAGAAATCATCTAGCAGCACACCGAGATTCGGGATGGACTCGTCCACCGAGGTGAGCCACCTGTCCAGCCGCTCGATGGTGGAGCCCGGCATCCGGCCGCTGCCGTCCAGCGCCTGGGAGAGCGTGCCGAGCACCCGGCCGAACTGCACCGGATCGAGCTTGGTGAGGATGGTCCGCACGGTGGTGAGGGTGTCCTGCAGCGCGATGGTGCCCTGGCTGCGGTCCTCCTCGATGGTCGAACCCTCGTGCAGGTACTTGTCCGCCGGACCGTTGAAGACCAGCTCCACCGAGGTGACAGCGAACAGGTTGCTCGGCACCACGCGGGCGGTCACGTTCGACGGGATATCACCGGCGAACTCCGGTTTCAGGTCGATCTGCACCTTCTGCAGCTCGCCCTTAGCGGCGACCTCGACATCCTTGACCGCACCGACCAGCACCCCGCGGAACTTCACGTCGGCCTCGCTGGGCAGCCCGTCACCGGTGGTGGTCAGATTGGCGACCACATGCACCTTCGGCACGAAATAGCCTTGGTATCTTGCCATCAGGAAGCCGAGGATCAGCGCGAAGACGACGAGTCCGCATATGCCGGCGACCAACAGTTGTCGCATGGTGGGGCCACGCCCACTGGGATCGATGATCATCTCGTCCTACCCCGAGATCCGGATGCCGGGATTGACGCCCCAGATCGCCAATGTCATGAACAGGTCCGCGAAAACCACGATGATGATGCACATCTTGATGGCCCGACCGGCCGCGACACCCACACCCTCCGGACCGCCCGAGGCGAAAAAGCCGTAGTAGCACTGGATGAATGTGGTGATCGCGACGAACACCATCGCCTTGGCCAGTGAGTAGAGCACGTCTGTCGGTATCAGGAACTGATAGAAGTAGTGCGCGTAGGTACCGCTGGAGGTGTTGCCGATCAGCTGCACCGTGAGCGAGCAGGAAATGTAGGCCATGGCCAGGCCCAGGCAGTAGAGCGGAACGATGGCGATCATCGCCGCGAACATCCTGGTGCTCACCAGATACGGCAGCGGCCGGATCGCGATCGACTCGAGTGCGTCGATCTCCTCGGAGATCCGCATCGCGCCGAGCTGAGCGGTGAATCGACAGCCGGCCTGTGCGGCGAAGGCGAGTGCCGCGAGCAGCGGCCCCAACTCCCTGGTGGTCGCGAATGCGGAGATGGCGCCGGTGATCGGGCTCAGGCCGAGCAGATTCAGCGAGGTGTAGCCCTGGATGCCGACCGTCATCCCGCCGAACGCGCTGAGGATGAGGATGACGCCGATGGTGCCCCCACCGACGACCAGACTGCCGTTGCCCCAGGTGACATCCGAAAGCAGCCGCCAGACTTCCTTCGGATAGTGCCGCAGCGCCAACGGGATCGAGCCCACCGACCGCAGGAAGAAGAACACCTGGTGCCCCAGGCGGGCAACCATATCCACCGGGACCTGCGCGGACTTCTTTATTTGCCGAAGTGGCCGCAGCAGCGGCGGTATATAGGTTGTTGACACCGGCTCAGACCACCTGTGGGGGGAGGAGAACGTTGTAGATCTGGGTGATGATCAAGTTCACGCCGAACAACATGATGGCGGAACTGACCACCGCGGAGTTCACCGAGTTGGCGACTCCGCCCGGACCGCCCCGGGTATTGAGCCCGGTATCACAGGCGATGATCGCAGCGAGCAACCCGAAGATCAACGATTTCACCAGTGCGACAAGCAGATCGATGGTGACGGCGAACGAGGAGAAGGTGCCGATATAAGAACCCGGGGTGCCGTTCTGCGCGAAAATATTGAAAATGTAGCCAGTCAAAAATCCGACGAATACGACAAAGCCACACAGCAATACGCTGACCAGCATCGCCGCACCGAGCCGGGGCGCGACCAGACGACGCAGCGGATCCACCCCCATCACCCGCATCGCGTCGATCTCTTCTCGGATGGTGCGCGAACCGAGATCGGCGGTGATCGCCGAACCGACCGCACCCGCGATCATCAGCGAGGTGACCAGCGGCGCACCCTGCTGAATGATGCCGAGACCGTTCGCCGCACCGATGAAAGAGGTCGCACCCACCTGGCTGGCGACCGCGCCGACCTGGATGGAAACGATCACGCCGATCGGGATGGCGACCAGCAGCGTCGGTGCCGCGGCGACACTGGACATGAACGCGCACTGACGGATGAACTCACGATAAGGAAAGCGGCGTCGGAATATCGCGATGAACAACTCCGCGACCGCCGCGAACCCCATCGTGATCTGCCTGCCGAAGGTCTCCAAGGAGCGTTTCGGATGGTCTTCCCAGTAGGCCTTCGTCCAATCGACCGCGTCACTCATCCGTGACTGCGCTGGTGGACTCTTGGTCGACTGCACTGGCTAACCCCTCTCGACGCCGGTAACCAAACCCCGACGACTTGTTTGCTTGACGCACCTTACTACGGAGTAGTGCGGAACACACCATCACCGTGTGATTGCAGTCATAGATTGGAGTCACCATAGGGAAAACGCTATGAGCAGTGGCCCGACGCTTGGGATCGGTCCCAAAGTTAACGGTGATACTTCTAGAACACGTTACAGTTCCACCAGCTCCGATCAGCCCCGCATATGGCCTGCTCGACTATTTGCGCGGATAATATTCATGCAAAATATGCGCGCGATTCGAATGGCTTCTACGGTACCGATCAACATACAACCGAAACACAATCGGTCACTTTGTGATGATTGCAGTAATAGACTTTCGCTATCGCGAGAAAATGAGACGCTGCATCCAAAATGTCGAAAAGTGCGGTCTTCGCCGACGCGTTCGACATCGGACAGCAGACCGTTTCGAGCGACCCGCAAGTGATCGCTACGGATAGAGGACGCGCCCGGAGCCGAATACTGACACGATGGGTGCGACAGATTGATATCGTGCGGACTTCCGACGTCTGGAGGGACATGTTCAGCAAACTCGCCAAGGTGGCCAACGCTGCCTTCGCCGTAGCTCTTGGTGCGGCACTGGTCGCGACGGGGGCCGGGACCGCGGAGGCCGCGGGGCCACCCGTCATCGGCGGTGGGTCGGGAATCATTATCGATAATCAGTTCGAATGCACTGTCACGACGGTCGGTTACGACGGCGGGGGCCGGTTGGTCGGCCTGACCGCGGGACACTGCGGCGACCCGGGCGCTCAGGTGTACGCCGAACTCGACCGCGGCGCAGGCGTGATCGGCCGGTTCGTCTACTCCAACCACGATCTCGACTACGCCATCATCCAATTCGATCCGGCCAAGGTCGCCCCGGTGAACCGGGTCGGCAATGTCACCATCACCGGGATCGGCGGCCCCGCCCAGTTCCCGATGATCGTCTGCAAGGAGGGCCGCACCACCGGCAATACCTGCGGCATCGCCTACGGTGACCTGTTCGGCACCAATATGGAGACCTGGTCGCAGATGTGTGTGGTGGAGGGCGATTCCGGGGCACCGGTCGTCGTCGGCACGACACTGGTCGGGATGGTGAACGCGTATCTCGCCATCGCCTGCTTCGGGCCCGAGGTCGGCACCAATATGAGCTCGATCATGGGCGATATCAATGCCCGTGGCAGCGTCGGGGCGGGCTTCAACCCGATCTAGCCAGGATCAGTCGAATACCGAATGAGCGGGTCGAATGACCCGCTCATTCTGTTTTGTGCAACGGCGCCAGCGCCGGACCCGCCACCCCGCACTGCGGCATGCAGTCGACATTGTCCAGCGTCGCGGCGCGTCGCGGCGCGCGCAGCAGTACAGCCGCGATCAGCGCACCGGCCACCAGCAGGCCGACGCAGATCCACATCGCGACGCCGAAGCCGCGGTCGAATTCCACTGGGTCGCCGAGCGATCCGGAGATGCCTGCGAGGCCGGGCAGCGCGGCGACCGCGAGCAGCTGGGCGGTACGGGCCACGGCATTGTTCACCCCGGAGGCGATACCGGCCTCACTGGCGGGCACCGCGCCGAGTACCGCACCGGTGAGTGGCGCGACCAATACCGACAGGCCGAGACCGAAGACCAGTACGCCAGGGAGTACATCGGTCAGATAGGTGGTATCGGGTCCGATGCGCAGCAGCAATACCAAGCCGAGCGCGGCGAGCAGCGGACCGACCGTCATCGGAATGCGCGCACCGTGCACCTGCGCCCAACGACCCGCGGGCGCGGAAAGCACCAGCATGATCAATGTGACCGGAACGGTGGCCACCCCCGACATCAGCGGCGTGTATTTCGCCACCAGTTGCAGCTGCATGACCAGAAGGAAGAAGACACCGCCGAGCGCGGCATAGACCGCGAGGGTGACCAGATTCGCGGCGGTGAAGACCCGAGAGGCGAACAGCGAAGGCGGCACCAGCGAGTGGTCGCTGCGCATTTCGATCACCACGAAGACCGTGAGCAGCAGCACACCGACGACCACCAGCACCGGCATCGCATCGATCAGACCGAAGGTCAGCGCGCCGAGGGCCACCGCGACCACCACCGCACCGGGAATATCCAGTCGCGCCGAGGCATTCGGGTCGTGGCTCTCCGGCACATGCCGCAGCGTGACGAGTACGACGACCACCGCGAGCGGCACATTGATGAAGAAGATGGACTGCCAGCCGGCCAACTCGATCAGCCAGCCGCCGAGGAACGGACCGAGTGCACCCGCGACGCCACCGAAGCCGGACCACAGGCCGATCGCCGCACCCTGATCGCGTTGATCGATGGATGAGGAGATCAGCGCCAGGCTGCCCGGGGTGAGCATCGCCCCCGCCACCCCCTGCAGGATACGGGCGACGACGAGCATCTCGATATTCACCGCGGCACCGCAGAGCAGCGAGGCCAGCGCGAAACCGATGACACCCACGACGAATACCTTGCGGCGGCCGAGATGATCGCCGAGCGAGCCGCCGAGCAGAATGAACGAGGCCAGGGTCAGTGTGTAGCCGTTGAGCGTCCACTGCAGGCCCGCGACATCGGTGTCGAGGGATTCGCCGATGCGCGGCAACGCGATATTGACGACGGTGGCATCCAGTGAGGCCACCGACGAACCGAGGATAGTGGCCAGCAGGATCCAGCGGCCGGTAGCCGAACCCAGCCGGGGTAACTCAGCACTCACGTACCAAACGTAGCCGCTACCGGCCGGTTTCGTGGGCGTCAGAGATTTTGGACGCAGACCACGAAGCGCCGCGTCGGGTACTCGAAGCCGCTGCTGCTGCCGCAGACGCTGGCATCGTCGGCACCCTGCTGGATATTGGTCACCTTCACGCCCTGGCTGACGCGTTCGGTGCAGTCGATGCGCTTGGGATCCTCGCCGCTGATATCCATGCAGCCACCGACGACCCAGTCGATATCCAGGCAGATCGCGCCCTGCTGCACGCCGTTCAGGGTTTCGAAGTAGGCGGAGTCGCGGTCGGCGACGCACTGCGAACTGGTCGCCGCCTTGCCGATGACCTTGTAATTCGAGGCCCGGCTGCCACAGGAGGCCTTGGCGATGGTGGCGTTATCGGTGGTGCCGCCGAGCGTCACGCAGTCACCGACATTGGCCTGGAAATCGGTGCTGCCGCCCTTGGTCGCCGAGGTGGTCGCCGTCGGCTTACCGGAGGACGGGCGGGCGCTGGTGGTGGGCCTGGCCCCTGAGGTTTTCGGCGTGTTGGTGGACGAGACCGCATCGATGGTCCCGTTTATGGCGGGCTGGGCATTGCCGCTGATTTTATTGCCGCAGCCCGCTAGCGAGAGCGCGGCGACGACGGAGACCGCGGCGACGGCCGCCGTCGCGAGGCGACCCGAGATCGGTTGACGAGACACTTACAGTCCTCCCGGCTGTAACGCTCCGAACTCATACCCCCGTCGGAATCCGAAGTGATCTAGCAAAGCGTGAAATACCACGCCATGCATACACCACCGAGCGCAGGTGCGTCGAGTCGGCAGCAACCGCATCGGAGAAGCACAGTGACGGCCCAAATGTCGGTTCGATCACTGTGGCACCGCGGCGTACCAGCGGAATCGGTGTCGCAGCAACCGATCTGAGTATGGTGGGGTTTCCGGTGTGAGAGGAGTTCGTCTGTGAAGCTGATCAGCGCGATCACTTGCACCGCCGCCGCGTTCGTCGCCGCGCTGATCCTCCCCGCAGTGGCCTCGGCAGCCGATGTGCACTGCGCTTCCGACGGCGGGACGGATGTCACCGTGATCGACGGAAGCACCGCATGCCGGGCCACGGCCGAATCCCTCGGCCGGGCACGGGCGGCCGGATATGACGGAGTCGGCTATGCCCGTGCCGGCCTGGGTGCCGCGGCGCTCGGCATCGGTGCGGCGGGCGGTGTGGGCGCGAGTGACGGAGTCGGTGGAATTCCGATCGCGCTCGGCTACGGCGCCGATGCCGTCGCGCTGACCTCGATCGTCGCTCCGGCAACGGATTTCGAGACCGACCAACCGAGCCCGCCCACCCCGCTGTTCGCGGTATCGATCGCCTTCGACGGCTCGCGTGCACAGGTCGTGACCGCCGACAGCGCGGTGGTGTGCCTGGGCACGGCAGCCTTCGCGTGGAATTCGGCAACCGGTGCGACCTGTCTGACCACGCCTTTCGGTCGCTGGCAAACGCCACGATCCGAGTTAGGCTGAGAATTCGGCCCCAGCCAGCCAGCAGGAGGTGTGACCCATGGTTTCAGCCTTCCCCGCACCGGACCGATGGCCAGCCGCGCCACTGGAGATGCTCGTCGATCCGAGATTCGTCCGCCTCGCGGATCATTTCTTCGGCATGTTCGTCCAGCCGACGCGTGGCGGCGGTGCGCTCGCGATCTATCTCGATGGTCGACCGGTCGTCGATATCTGGGCGGGCTGGGCGGCCAAGGATCGACGTTGGAACGGCGAGAATGTCGCACTCACCTTCTCCACCGGCAAGGGCGTCGCCGCGACCGTGGTGCACCGGCTGGCCGAGCGCGGGCAGATCGAATACGAAGCCCCGGTCGCCACCTACTGGCCGGAGTTCGGCGCACACGGCAAGGACGACATAACGGTGCGCGACGTGCTCTCGCACCGCGCCGGACTGCATCGGGTGCGCGGCCTGGTCCCCGGCCGGGAGGGCATCCTCGATTACGACGCCGTGGTGACGGCGCTGGCCGAGAGCCCCGCCGACCCGCGGCGCATCCGCACATCGGGCTATCACGCGATCACCTTCGGCTGGCTGGTGGCCGAGATCGTGCAGCGCGTCACCGGTGATCCGTTCACCGATGTGGTGCGGCGCGAGATCGCGGAACCACTCGGCTATGACGAATTCTGGTTCCGGGTACCGGAATCCGAGCGCTATCGGATCGCCAAGATCTTTCCGCATTTGAATCCACCCGGAATCCGTTGGAATACCGCGTCATCGGTGCTGTCCTGGGTGCGGCCGGTGCGCGGACTCGCCGAGGCGGGGATGCCGGAGAGCTTCGACGAACTCGTCCGCGATCCGCGCGTGCACGATGCGGTGATGCCGGGCTGGAACGGTGTCTTCTCGGCGCGCGCACTGGCCAGAATGTATGGGGCCCTTGCGAATAAAGGGCGGGTCGAGGCGCTGGATCCCGAACGCGGTGGTCACGCCATCGACGCGGTGCAGTTCCTGCGACCGGAGACGATCGCGATCATCAATGAGACGCAGCGGGCCGACAGCCGCGACTATGTGCTCGGGGTGCCGCTGAAATTCACCCTCGGCTATCACCGTCCGGTCGTGATGTCCAAGCAGCAGCCGCGAAAAGCCTTCGGCCACTATGGACTCGGCGGTTCGGGCGCCTATGCCGATCCGGAACTTGGCATGTCGATCGCCTTCGTCACCAACCGGCTCGGCAATGCGGTGACCGCGCTGGGGGACGCCCGGCTCGCGCGCTTGGCCGCCCTCGCCGAGAATACGGTGCGCAGGGGGCGCCCGAAGGGGGCGGTCGAACCGGGACCGGCGTGAGTTCGTAGATATAGATATGGAGCAGGCGGGCGCATCCGAGGAAACGGCGCTGGACGCCGCGTCTTCGACGCCGCGCGCACCGAGAATGGTGGTTGCGCACGCGTTGGCGGCGGGCATCGATTTCGAGCGGTACTTCCGTTGGCGACGCGAACGCGAGGGCGATCCGTTCTACGTGCGGTTTCCCGGTTTCGGCGCGGCGCTGTTCACCGGCACGGCCGACGGTGCCCGCGAATTCTTCCGCGCGCCGATCGATCTGCTCGAACCGCCGCGACCGAATCCGATCGAACCGCTGGTCGGCTGCGCGTCGCTCATCCTGACCGCGGGCGAACGACATCGGCGCGATCGGGCATTGCTCGCACCCGCGTTCCACGGTGCGCGGATCCGCGCCTACGGCGAACTCATCCGCGAGTCCACCATCGCCGAAATATCCGGCAGCACAGGCGAATCCCGCCCGGCCTGGACACCGGGCACGCGCATCGACTCGCGGGCGGCAGCCAGGGCGATCACTTTGCGGGTGATTCTGGAGGCGGTATTCGGGGTGGACAGCCGCGAGCGCCGCGCCGAATACACCGCCGCGGTCGCGGAATTCCTCACCGCGTACTCCGGACCGCTGATGCTGGTGCCCGCACTGCGCCACGGGCTGTTCGGCCGGGCGCCGTGGGATCGGTTCGTGGCCGCGCGCGAGCGGCTCGACGAGCTGATCCTGACCGATATCGCGCGGCGTCGGGCCGTCGGCTCGGGCGGCGCCGACATTCTCGGTCTCCTGCTCGCGACCAGCTATGACGACGGCACCTCGATCACCGATGACGATCTGTGCGACCAACTGCGCACCCTGCTCGTCGCCGGACACGAGACCACCGCGACCAGTCTGGTGTGGGCGCTGTTCCATCTGCATCGAGAACCCGAGGCGTTGCAGCGCCTGCGCACCGAACTGGACGCGGCCGGCCCCGACGCCTCCCCGCTCGAGCTGGCCGGGCTGCCGTTCCTGGACGCGGTGTGCCAGGAGACACTGCGGCTGCATCCCGCGGTGCCGATCGTGCTGCGCAGGCTGACCGCGCCGTTCGTGCTGCGCGGTGTCGAGCTCGCGGCGGGCGACACTATCGGCATCGCGCTGCCGCTGCTGCATTCCGATCCAGCCGTGTGGACGGATCCGCAGCTCTTCCAGCCGCAGCGGTTCATCGAGCGCAAGTATCGGCCGTACGAGTTCGCGCCCTTCGGCGGCGGACATCGACGGTGTGTCGGGGCATCGCTGGCCGACTACGAACTGCGAATCGTGCTCGCGACCATTCTCGGTCGACGGCGGCTGCTATTGCCACCGCGGCATGCGCGCGGGCGGGCGCCGCTATCGGTGCCGCACAACATCGCGACGGGTCCGCATCGGTCGATCCCATTCGATGTCATTTCGTGATTTATCTCACGAAGGAGTTTGGCTCATCTGGGGGTTGGACGACTTGACGGCCGTCCTGAGCCATCGAGGCTCACCCGATCTGACCGGCCGATTTCACGAATGATCATGACCCCCAACGGCATATGTGTTGCTCGCCACATTATGCGATCAGCACGAATCAATCCGAAACGCCACTGGCCACGGATGGCCCTGGACGGTAGGAAGGACGCCAGGGTCGGGTGCGTCATATACCCGTGGGGTGCTTCGTGTGCCCCGCGCCGTTTTTCCGTGGGCGTTCGCACGGAATCCACGAAGAGTTTTCGTGAAACCGCCCTGCGAGCTCCACACCGATGAGAGATCTCGCTGCGCCACGGCGTAGGCGAGAGATGGATTGGACGAGAAACTTATGCATGCCGCTTTGCACACCGGGACGTCGACTGCTCCTCGTCGGGGAGCGCTAGCCCGCCGACTCCGGCAGGGCATCCTATTGTCGGCGGCGATCGCCGCGGTCGGCATCACCGCCGTCGCGCCGGCTCAGGCCGATCCGGCATTGCCGGGTGTCGGCACCGGCTCCGCTAACTCGACCGCCACCGATCCGGGTGCCACGGCGAACTTCGCGCCGCCGAGTATCAGCCCTGGTGACGGCGAGACCGTCGGCGTCGCGCAGCCGGTCATCATCAACTTCAGGGATCCGGTGACCGATCACGCCACCGCCGAGCAGGCCATCAGGATCACCTCCTCGAATCCGGCGCCGGGTCACTTCTACTGGTTCGGCGACAAGCAGGTGCGCTGGCGGCCGAACGAGTTCTGGCCGGCCGATACCGATGTGACCGTCGAGGCGGGCGGCACCCGCACCGCATACCGGATCGGTGACGCCTTCATCACCACCGCCGACGACGACACCCACACCATCACGATCACTCGCAACGGCGAGGAGATCATGACGATGCCGACCTCGATGGGTAAGACCAAGCACGAGACACCGAACGGCACCTACTTCGTCGGCGAGCAGCTGCGCAAGATGACCATGGATTCGTCCACCTACGGTGTGCCGACCACCGATCCCGAGGGCTACAAGGTCGAGGTCGAGTACGCCACCCGGATCTCCAACAGCGGCATCTTCGTCCACGCGGCCCCGTGGTCGGTTGCGCAGCAAGGTGTTTCGAATGCCAGCCACGGCTGCCTGAACGTCAGCACCGAGAACGCCAAGTGGTTCTTCGAGAACGCCAAGAAGGGCGACCCGGTCATCGTTCAGAACACCAAGGGCGGGACCCTGAACGCCCGCGACGGCTACGGCGACTGGAACGACTGAACTAGCTCCCACCCCGTAGCGACGGGGTAATCGAAAGCCGAACATTACGACCGAATTGGACGAAAGTCCGGTCGTGGTGCTCGGCTTTTGTTTCACTTGCCCGATGCGCGAGAAGTTCAGCGTATCGGCGTTCGGCCTTAACCGATCGTTTGCTGCGCGCCGTAAGGCTTCGGCCGTGCGAACCAGACCGGAACGAGTACTGCCGCAACCGCGCGGGCGTGGCCTGCGCAATCGGCCGTGGCAGGACTATGCGCTGTTCCTGGTGTTGCTCGGGCCGAATCTGGTGCTGCTGACGCTGTTCGTCTACCGCCCGCTGGCCGACAATATCCGGCTCTCGTTCACCGACTTCAATATCTCCGACAACTTCGTGACCTACATCGGGTTCGCGAACTACCGGGAGTGGTGGGGCCGCGACGACTCCTGGCAGATCGTCACCAATACGGTGGTGTTCACCCTGGCCGCGGTGGTCGGCAGCATGGTGCTCGGCTTGGCGCTGGCCCTGCTGCTGGACCGTAAGCTGTTCGGCCGCAATGTGGTTCGCTCGGCCATCTTCGCGCCGTTCGTCATCTCCGGCGCGGCCATCGGCGTTGCCTTCCAGTTCATCTTCGATCCTAGCTTCGGGCTCATCCAGGATGTGCTGCACCGCATCGGCGTCGACAAGGTGCCGGACTTCTACCAGGACCCGCACTGGGCGCTGTTCATGGTGACGGTCACCTATATCTGGAAGAACCTCGGCTACACCTTCGTCATCTACCTGGCCGCGCTGCAGGGCACCCGCGCCGATCTCATGGAAGCGGCCGAGATGGACGGTGCGAGCCGCTGGACGACTTTCACCAAAGTGCTACTGCCGCAACTGCGCCCGACCACCTTCTTCCTGTCCATTACGGTGCTGCTGAACTCGCTGCAGGTCTTCGACATCATCAACGTGATGACGCGCGGCGGGCCACTCGGCACCGGCACCACGACCATGGTCTACCAGGTCTACGAAGAGTCCTTCCGCAACTTCCGGGCCGGCTACGGCGCGACGGTCGCCACCATCATGTTCCTCGTGCTGCTGGTCGTCACGCTGGTCCAGGTGCGCATCATGGATCGGGGCGAGCAGTGAAACACGCGCGGCCGGAGCGACCGGCGCGGAGGAGGCAGCATGCGTAACCATGTAGCGACCCGCGCAGGCCGCCGTGGAAACAGCGTAGAGACTCTTTCGTATCAGCGCAGGCAGCGGGCGGTGACGGTGCTCGGATACGCCGCGATGGTGTGCGTGCTGATCATCGTCGGCGTTCCACTGTTCTGGATCTTCATCACCTCGTTCAAGGCACGTCCGGATATCTACACCCAGCCCGCGGTGTACTGGCCGCACAGTTGGCATCCGGCGAACTACGAGGACGCCACCACGACGCTGCCGTTCTGGACCTTCCTGCGCAATTCGCTGACCATCACCGGGATCATCGCGCTGGTGAAATTCGTGCTCGGCGTGTTCAGCGCATACGGCCTGGTGTTCCTGCGGTTTCCGGGCAAGACCCTGGTGTTCCTGGTGATCATCGCGGCGCTGATGGTGCCCAACCAGATCACGGTGATCTCCAACTACGCGCTGATCGCCCAGTTGGGTTGGCGAAATACCCTCCAGGGCATCATCATTCCGCTCTGCGGGGTGGCCTTCGGCACCTTCCTGATGCGCAACCACTTCCTCTCACTGCCCTCGGAGGTCATCGAGGCGGCCCGGATGGACGGCGCCAACTGGTGGCGCCTGCTCACCCGGGTGGTGCTGCCGATGTCCGGACCGACAATGGTGGCCTTCGCGGTGGTCACGCTGGTCAACGAGTGGAACGAATACCTCTGGCCGTTCCTGATGGCCGACGACACCAGGGTCGCCACGCTGCCGGTCGGCCTGACCCTGCTGCAGAACACCGAGAATCCGAGCGTCACCAACTGGGGACCGGTGATGGCGGGGACGCTGCTGACCATGCTGCCGATCCTCGTCGTCTTCCTGCTGCTACAGCGCCACATGATCAAGGGCCTCACCTCAGGTGCGGTCAAGGGTTAAGCCCACCCGCCGCCCGACCACCACCCCTCGAGGAATCGCTACGCGATGCAAACCCTGATAGGAGAAACGAGTGTCCACTTCACAATTCCCGGCACTGTCGCGGCGCGGATTCATCGGCCTGGCCGGTGCGCTTGCGGCGGGTACCGCACTGACCGCATGTGCGGGGAGCGGCGGTGGCGGCAAGCAGTCCGGTGACGCCAACACCATCACCTTCTGGTCGAATCACCCTGGCACCTCGAAGGAACTCGAGGCCGAGCTGATCAACCGGTTCCAGGCGAAGTATCCGGATCTGAAGGTCAATCTGGTCGACGCGGGTAAGAACTACGAGGAGGTGTCGCAGAAGTTCAATGCGGCGCTATCCGGCGGTGAGCTGCCCGATGTCGTTGTGCTGTCGGATGTCTGGTGGTTCAACTACGCGCTCAACGGCACCATCGAACCGCTCGATTCGCACTTCGCCGACGCGGGGGTCAAGCTCGATGACTACGTCGATTCGCTGGCCGCCGACTACGTCTTCAACGGTAAGCACTACGCGCTGCCGTACGCGCGTTCGACGCCGCTGTTCTACTACAACAAGGATGTATGGGCGAAGGCCGGTCTGCCCGACCGCGGCCCGCAGAGCTGGCAGGAATTCGACGAATGGGGTCCGAAGATCCAGTCGGTGGTCGGCGACGGCAAGCTCGCGCACGGCTGGGGTGACGCCAAGAACTACCTGGCCTGGACCTTCCAGGGCCCGAACTGGACCTTCGGCGGCGCCTACTCGGACCAGTGGACGCTGAAGTTCACCGACCCCAAAACCATTGCGGCGGGCCAATTCCTGCGCGATATGATCCACACCAAGAAGTACGCGGGCATCAAACCGCAGATCGCCGTCGACTTCGGCACCGGCGTCATCGCCTCCACCATCGCCTCCACCGGTGATCTGCGGGGCATCCAGAAGAATGCCGAGGGCAAACTGCAATTCGGGACCGCATTCCTGCCGCATCCCAACGGCCCCGGTGTCACCACCGGCGGTGCCGGGCTGGCGATACCGTCGCGGATCTCGGATCAGCGGAAGGTGAACGCGCTGAAGTTCATCGAGTTCATCACCAATGGCGCGAATACCGCTTACTTCTCGCAGGGCACCGGTTACATGCCGGTGCGCAAGTCCGCGGTGACCGATCCGAGCGAGGTCGACTTCCTGGCGAAGAATCCGAATGCGAAGGTCGCCATCGAGCAGCTCGCGGTGACCAAATCGCAGGATTACGCGCGGGTCTTCGTGCCCGGCGGTGACCAGATCATCGGCACCGGACTGGAGCAGATCGGTCTGCAGAATGCCGATCCGGCAACGGCTTTCGCGAATGTCGCCAGTCAGCTGCAGACCATTATCGACCGGCAGATCACGCCGAAGCTGCCCAAGTAGTACCGACTAAGAGGGAGATCGACGCCGTGGCAACAGTGCACTTCGACGGGGTGACGCATCTGTATCCCGGTGCGCAGGCGCCCGCCGTCGACAACCTGGAGCTCGATATCGCCGACGGGGAATTCATCGTCCTCGTCGGCCCATCGGGTTGCGGCAAATCGACCAGTCTGCGGATGCTGGCCGGATTGGAATCCGTCGCGGCGGGTCGCATCCTGATCGGCGGTAAGGACGTCACCGGACTGCCGCCGCGTGCCCGCGATGTGGCGATGGTATTCCAGAGCTACGCGCTCTATCCGAATATGACGGTCGCGCAGAATATGGGCTTCGCACTGCGCAATGCCGGAATGAACAAGGCGGACACCGCGGTTCGGGTGCAGGAGGCGGCCAAGATGCTCGAACTCGAGCATCTGCTCGACCGCAAACCGGCGAAACTTTCCGGCGGACAACGCCAGCGCGTCGCGATGGGGCGCGCCATCGTGCGCCGACCCCAGGTCTTCTGCATGGACGAACCCCTGTCCAACCTGGATGCGAAACTGCGGGTGAGCACCCGCTCCCAGATCGCCGCGCTGCAGAAGCGTCTCGGCACCACCACCGTCTACGTCACCCACGACCAGGTCGAGGCCATGACAATGGGCGATCGGGTCGCGGTGCTGCGCGAAGGGAAACTCCAGCAGATCGCCAAACCCCGTGAGCTCTACGACGATCCGGTCAATACTTTCGTCGCGGGGTTCATCGGCTCACCCGGCATGAATCTGCTCGACGCCCCGGTTCGCGACGGTGCCGCCGTCCTTGGCGACCTGCGAATTCCCTTGCCCCGCACAGTAACCGGTGAGCGGGTCATTGTCGGTATCCGTCCGGAATCCTGGGAAACCACCACCGAGACCGATAACGGCCTCGCCGTGGCCGCGGAACTGCTCGAGGAACTCGGCGCCGAATCCTTCATCTACAGCCACGGCGTCACCGATGAATGGAACAGTCGCTCCGGCAAGGTGGTGGCCCGGGTGGACCGCCGCTTCCAAGTGGCACTCGGCGATCGCCTGCGCCTGCGCCCGAAACTCGACGAGATCTTCTTCTTCGACGGCGAAACCGAGGAACGCCTGCGCTGAGTGCCCGGCGTCCTCGGCTCGCCGCGTGCTCACCAGATCTTGACGCGCTGTGCGGGTTCCAGATACAGCTCGTCGCCCGGCTGCACATCGAAGGCCTCGTGGAAGCTGTCGATATTGCGAACCACCGCATTGCAACGGAACTCCGGCGGCGAATGCGGATCGGTGGCCAGGCGGCGAATGGCCTCCTCATTGCGGGCCTTGGTCCGCCACACCTGCGCCCAACCGTAGAAGACGCGCTGCAGACCGCTCAGTCCGTCGATGACCGGCGGCTCTTCGCCGCCGAGCGAGATCCGGTAGGCGGCCAGGGCAATGGACAGTCCACCCAGGTCACCGATGTTCTCGCCGATGGTGAATTCGCCGTTGACGGTGTGGTCGTCGGCCAGCGCCTTGGGTGAGAGCACGTTGTACTGGTCGATCAAAGCCTTTGTGCGCTTACCGAATTCGGTGCGATCGGCATCGGTCCACCAATCGATCATATTGCCGTCGCCGTCGTACTTGGCGCCCTGATCGTCGAAACCGTGGCCGATCTCGTGACCGATCACCGCGCCGATGCCCCCGTAGTTGGCGGCGTCGTCGGCGTGCATATCGAAGAACGGCGGCTGCAGAATGGCCGCGGGGAAGACGATTTCGTTCATGCCCGGGTTGTAGTAGGCGTTCACCGTCTGCGGGGTCATGAACCATTCGCCGCGATCGACCGGACCGCCGAGCTTGTTCAGATCGCGATCGTGTTCGGCGGCATAGCCGCGTCGGTAGTTGCCGACCAGATCGGACGGGACGATGACGATGGCGGAGTAGTCGCGCCACTTGTCCGGATAGCCGATCTTGGGGGTGAACTTCTCCAGTTTGGCCAGCGCGGCCGACCTGGTATCCGGCCCCATCCAGTCCAGCTCGGCGATATTGCGGCGGTATGCCTCCTGCAGATTGGCGACCAGCTCGACCATCCGCGCCTTGGCCTCCGGCGGAAAGTGTTCGCCGACATACAGTTTGCCGACCGCCTCACCGAGTAGATCCTGCACCAGCGAAACACCGCGCTTCCAGCGTTCCCGATTCTCCTGCGCGCCGGTCAGGGTGCGACCGTAGAAGTCGAAGTTCTCCTCGACGAGCGGATCGGTGAGATAGGCCGCCCGCGAACGCAACAGCCGCCAGATCGCCCACGCCTGCCAGTCGGCGAGCGGTTCGGCCGCCCAGGTCTGCGCGAAGGTGCGCACGTAATCCGGCTGGCGCACAACCACTTCGGCGAACAGTTCGGGACCCGACTTCGAGATACCCTCGGCGAGCGCGGCAGTCCAGGCGTGCCAATCGAATTCCGGATGCTCGGCGACCAGCGCGTCGTAGGTGGTGAGGTTGTAGCTCAACTCGGCATCGCGGCGGCGCACCACATCCCAATGCCCGGCCGCGAGCTTGCGCTCCAATTCGAAGATCCGCTGTCCGACCGTCGCCAGGTCGGCGGGCAGCAGCGCGGCGATCTGCGGTTCGGCGGCGGCCAGCGCGAACATCCGGCCGATGTGCTCGACATATCGGTCCCGGATCTCGGCGAATTCGTCCTGCCGGTAGTAGGACTCGTCGGGCAGCCCGATCCCGGACTGGGTGGCGTGCACCAGATACCGGTTGGAGTTCTTGTCGTCGGTGTCGACATAGAAACCGAGCGCGCCACCGACGCCGGTGCGCTGCAGGCGACCCAGTAGTGCGGCGAAGGCACTGCGATCGGCGACCTCGTGGATCTCGGTGAGTTCCCCCGCGATGGGCGCCAGCCCGAGCGAGGCCACCGTATCGGTGTCCATGAAGCTCGAGTAGAGATCGCCGATCTTGCGCGCATCACTGCCGTGCGGCGGCGCCGAGTCCGCGGCCTGCCGGATGATCGTCTGCACATCCAGCTCCGCCTGGTCGTACAGCGTCCGGAAGGCGCCGTCGACCGCACGATCCGCCGGTATCTCATAGGTATCCAGCCACGCGCCGTTGACATGGGCGAACAGATCGTCCTGAACGCGCACGGCGTGGTCGAGGTGGGAGAGATCGATACCGGAGGGACTGCTCAGATCGGAAGTCACGATGTCCAGTATGCAGAGATGGGGCGGAGGCTGCCGTCGCCGAGGTTGGCCCCGGCCGCGTCACGGCCGGGGCAGGCGGTCAGGCGGGCAGGATGATGCGATCGAACTCGCCGTCGCGCGCGCCGGCGATGAACGCATCCCACTCTTCGGGGGTGTAGGAGAGGGTGATATCGCCGTGGCGCAGGGTAGCGCTGCCGTCGGCGCAAGTTTGTGCGATCAACTCGTTATGCGATCGGCCGCTGTTGAGAAGGTTGATGAACGAGGTCCAGAGGCTCGCGGTGACGGTGATGATGGGCTCTTCAGCGGGGCGGTTGGCCGGGTTGCGGCGGTATTTGCTGTCACGGATGAGCACCGCGTCACCATCGAACCGGACTTCGACGCATTGATTGCCGTTGTTCGATCGACTCGACGTGAACCAGTCAGTGAAAACCGACCGGAGGGTAGCGGTGGTGGCCATGGGCAGGATTTTACACTCGTGCATACCTGCTGATCAGGGCCAATGATGCTGCACGATTCAACGATTGTTCCAGTGCGCGAACGTAAGCGAAGCTCAAATCGCGCACCTGTTCCGGATCGTCGACCGCGCCACCGAAGACCGCGCTCTCGGCCCACGCGAAGGTCGGCAGTTGTTCACCGGCGAAGTCGATCAGGTGGAAACTGGACCCGCCGAGCACCGCGCCCGCCCGAGCCGCGAACGGGATGACGCGCACCTCGATATTGTCGAGCTGCTCGATCGTCTTCGCCAGATACTCCAACTGTCCGCGCAGCACCTCCGGCCCACCGGTCTGCTGCAGCAGGGTGCCCTCGCCGATGACCGCGGTCAGTTCCACCCGGCCCTTGCCGCGCAACCGCTCTTGCCGCCGCATCCGAATGGCTACCAATTGCTCGACCTGAACCGGCCGGATCATCACATCGGCACTGATGAGCGCCCGCGCGTAGTCCTCGGACTGCAGCAGACCCGGGAAAACCAAGCTGTCATAACTGCGAATGCTCTGCGCGCCGAACTCCATGCCGTACAGCCGCTGCAGTTCCGGCCCGATCAGGGCCGACGATTTGGCCCACCAGCCGCGCTGCTTACTCGCCTCGAGCAGCGTCAGCAACTCCCCGCGTTCCTCGGCATCCACCTCGAGCAGTTCCAGTACCGGGCCGATGGTGTTCGTGGTGAGTACGCGTCGCCCCTTCTCGACGTGCGACCAGTTCGCCGGGGTGAAGCCGACCCGCTTGGCGAAGGTGGCCGAATCGAAGCCGCGCTGTTCGCGCAATTCGCGCAGGCGCAGCACCAGCTCCCAGCGAGCAACGGTCGGGGAAACGGGCGCCATGGCCCGAGATCGTACGCCGGAAATTTACCCGGCGTGTGACTATTGTCAAGGAACTTGTGCGGGTCTAGTGTCGATTTCAGCGGCAACTTCGGTTTTTACGTCGATCCACTCAAAGTCGAGGCGAGGTTCGTCATGAGTACGTCGCGAATGGAATCGGGTAGCTACCTGGCAGCCCAGGATTTCGCGGCGGCCCAGGACGCCTTGGCGCGATGTCGCCGCTATCGCAAGGACAACGGTCTCTACGGGGTCGTCGATCCGGGACTCGGGCGAATTCTGTTGGAAGTCGGCGCCGTCGGCGCGGTCGTCATGCCCGCCGTACTCGGCAAGCGGGTGCGCGCCTACCTGCTGGCCAATTACGGGCGGACCGGACCGATCATCGCGCATCCGCGCTCCAGCCGTTGGTCCTTCCTGACCGGTCCGACCGATAGCTCGTACCTGGATATGACGCTGTTCCCGGAGTTGTTCCGGGTCTGCGCCTCGGTGGCGCTGCCGGGCACCCGGATCGTGCTGCCCTCACCGACCGATGAGCTCAGCGGCTACCGGATCTGGATCGCACCACCCGAGGGCGACTACCGCCCCGAACTCGGCGATGTCATCGCCGCCACCCGGACGTGCGCGAACAGCAGCGGCCGGTCGGTCGTCAAGGGCATCAAGGGTGTCGTCACGGGGTCGGGCGCGGAGTGAGCGTCACGCTGAAGCTCTGCTCGATGCTGTGCTCCCATTTGTCCCGGCACTCGTTTTGTTTGGTCTGATCGTCGCCCGCCTTCTGAAGACAGTCCAGATAGTCCTTGCCGCCGGAGTCGACGAAGAAGCTCCAGCCGACGATGCTGAGCACGACCGCGGCGACCAGCGCGAGCACACCCAGGATCAATCCGGTGACCGCCATGCCGGTGCCGCCCGCACTGCCGGAACGAATCTTGACCAGCGCGATGATGCCGAAGATCAGCGCGAAGAAGCCGAACAGATAACCGCCGATCAGCGTCCAGAAGCTCAGGAAGCCGAGGATGCCGAGCACCAGTGCGGTGATCGCCATACCCTTGCGCTTGGGAGATTCCTGCCAATAGTTCGGCTGCCCCTGACCCGGTGGCGGCGGGTACTGACCCGGTGGCGGATATTGACCGGGCGGCGGATATTGCGCCATGGACTTCCTCTCAGCCGGTGCGCTTGCGCTGCAGTCGCCTTCTGATCGCACTCCCTCGGATGATGCCGAGGGGTTATTCCGAGCCGAGCCGCGCGTGCATCTCCCAGACCAGGATCTCCGCCGGCCCGTGGGCGGTCACCAGCTGCCCACCCGATCTGGTCAGGCGCACGGCGTCACCCGCGTACAACGGACCGACGCCCTCCATCTCCACCTCGCCCCTTGCGACGAACAGATGCAGGTACGGCGCGTCGGGTAGGTCGATCGCCTGCTCGGTTTCCCCGCTGTCCGCCAACCGCGCCACATGCATCGCCGAATGGCTGCTACCGATGGCGATCGCGGTCCGATCGCGATAGCGCGGCAGGCCGGAGGCCACGGTCACCAGGCCGCCGCGGGCCAATTCGTCGTCGATCTCGAGCTGCTGATATCCGGGCTCCGAGCCCGGTTCGTCCGGCACCACCCACATCTGCACGAAATGGACCGGCTGGTCATGTTCGGTGCCGTGGTCCAGCCGCCAGGAGTCGTTCTTCTCCGAATGCAGAATTCCGGTGCCCGCGCTCATCCGCTGTGCCAGGCCGGGATAGATGACGCCGCTGTGCCCGAGCGAATCCTGGTGCACCAGCGAGCCGCCGAGCACCCAGGTCACGATCTCCATATCCCGGTGCGGATGGGTTTCGAAGCCCTGACCAGGGGAAACAATATCTTCGTTATTGACGAGCAGCAGCCCGTGATGGGTGTTGTCGGGATCGTAGTGCTCCCCGAAGGAGAACGAGTGCTTCGAATCCAGCCAGGACACGCGCGTTTTCATGCGATCGCCGCCGCGATGGACATCGATGTGTGGTGTCGTGAGTGTGGACATCATGGTCCTCCTCTCGGGACCGTGCACCGATCACCTTTCAGGGTAGGAGCACTTACGACGTGGTACTCCGAATTCCTAGTAAATTGTCCTGCACTCGGCATTTTACGCGAGCTGATCTTCGCGAGTGACGTGCAAGGAGTCACTCGCGGCTGCGGGTGAACGGCAGGTGAGCAGTACCGACCGGTTAGTCGTGTCGCCGGTCGGCACGGCCCGCCAGCACCCGACGGGGGCTGTACGCGCGCACGGCGGATTCGTAACATCATGTGCCACAACGAAATCGGAGGTGACGAACGGATGCGAACCGAGGTGCTCGCACGCATCGAGCAGCAACTCCGCGATGCGGCAGAGCGCGACGGGATCAGCGATTTCGTCGTCGGTGTCGCGGTATTCCGCGATCGCAAACTCCTGGTAGTGCGCCGCGTACCCGACGATTACCACGGCGGCATGTACGAACTGCCCGGTGGCGGAGTCGAATCCGGGGAGACCCTGGCCGAATGCGTGGTACGGGAACTGTTCGAGGAGACCGGGCTGCGGGTGCGCGCCATCACCGAGTTCCTCGGCGACTTCGACTACGCCACCAGGACCAAGCCCCGAGTGCGCAAGTACAGCTTCATCGTCGAGGTGGAGCCCGGCGAGGTCGCGCTGGCCCCGGGCGAACACGACGCCTTCGCCTGGATCGATGCCGCGACATTGGCGGATCTGCCGATGGCGCCCGATATGCGCGAGGCGGTCAGTGCACTGATCGCGGACGGGATTCACTGATCGAGCGATGGCCGCGGGGCAGGTAGCCTCTGGGCGTGTCTACTGGTCGCCCCGACGGCAACACTCCCGCGGACGCGCGGCCGGTTTCGCTACAGACGGCGCTGCGCGAGAGTCCCGGCGTGTTGCGTTTGGCGCTGATCCGCTTTACCGGTCAGTTCGGTGACGGCATGTTCCAGGCGGCGCTGTCCGGCGCCATTCTTTTCAACCCGGAACGAGAGACCGATCCGCTCGCCATCGCGGCCGCGTTCGCGGTACTGCTGCTGCCGTACTCGCTGATCGGGCCGTATGCCGGTGCGCTGCTGGACCGCTGGGATCGGCGAGCGGTGCTGCTGGTCGCCAACATGCTGCGGGCGGTGCTGATCGGTGCGGTGAGCGTCGGGCTGTTGACGGGCAGCAGTGAGACGCCGTTGTTGTTGCTCGCACTTGCCGTGGTCGGGGTCAGCAGGTTCGTGCTCTCGGGCGTGTCGGCTGCGTTGCCCCGAGTGCTCGACCAACACTGGCTGGTGCCCGCGAATTCGGTGCTGGCCACGGTGGCGTCCGGATGTGCCGGTATCGGCGCCGCGGCGGCGGTCGCGATCATCGGTTTGATCGGCGCGGGCGATTTTGCCTCGGCGGTCGCGGTGGCGATCAGTGCCGTGTGGTCGGTCTGCGGTGCGGTATTCGCGGCCGGATTCGGGGCCGGAGTGCTCGGTCCGGAGCCGGGGACCGCGACGCGCGACAGTGCGGTGCGAGCGATCGCGACCGGTCTGCGTCACGGTGCGGCCGCGGTCTGGGGAGCGGTTCAGGTCACCACCGCGATGATCGGCATCGGCACACATCGGATCGTATTCGGCACCAATACGCTGATCATGGTGCTGGTGCTGCGGCAGGCGCCCGTCGACGGCGGCGGCGCGAATACCGGACTGACCCGGTTCGGGCTCGCCATCGGCTGTACCGCCGCCGGGATGTTGGTGGCGGCAGTCGTCGCACCGGTATTGATTCCGCGGCTCGGCCGCTCGCGCACGGTGGTCCTCGGGCTGTTGACCGCGACCGTGGTGCAGTTGGCGCTGGTCACCCCGACCGCGATCGCGACGGCGGGGACCGCGGCGCATCGGGCGCATCAATTGCTGCTGGCCGCGGCATTCCTGTTCGGGCTCGCGGGGCAGACCATCAAACTGACCGGCGACGCGACCATGCAGATCGATATCGATGACACCAGGCGCGGTCAGGTATTCGCACTGCAGGACACCGTATTCAATATCGCGTTCGTGCTGGCGATCGCACTCACCGCGTCGGTGATACCGGCGGATGGGCGCTCTATCGGCGTGGTGCTGGCGGGCGCCGGAATCTATTGCGCCGGAATAGTGGCCATTGCCGTCAACAGTCGGCGGGTGCCGGTTACTCGTTGAACGGCATTGCCAGAGAGGTGGATTCATCGCCCGACCAGGTCCGGTGATCCCGAAGCGCGGCGACATGTTCGAACGGAGCTTGCGGATCGAACCAGCGCGAATCCCGCGTCGGCTCATCGTGATTCGACAAGCCCGCGCCGAATTGGTCGGCGGCGAGATGATCCGGCTCGGGCTCGGTCCGCTCGATCCAGGCCAGGTGTTCGCTGTCCGCATCGGCCGGGCTGCCGGTGATCTGGTGATTCCAGGTGCCGTTGCCGGTCGGATCGGTGAAGAAATGGTCGAGTACGCCGTCGTCGTCGAGATCCAGCCCGGCCACATCGGCAATGCCGGTGCCGTGCGAATCCCACAGCACGTCATCGACCAGGCCGTCGCCGTCGAAGTCGAGTCCCACCGCATCGCCGATGCCCGACCCGGATAGATCCAGATCCGTCTGGCTGGTCCAGACGTGCACCGTGCCGTCACCGGTTCCGAACACGTACTCGATCTCGTTCATATCTGGTTGGACGCGAGTGCGCCCCATCCGGTTCCACCGTTCGCGCGATTCGGTCGGGTAAGTTGATCTCCTATCGACCCGAATCGACAGGGAGTCAACAACGGATGGGATTTCGGCCGAGCTGTGCGCCCACAATCCTCGGCGCGCTGCTCGCCGGAGCGCTGACCGTACCGACGCCCGTCGCGCAGGCCGCGCAGCATCCGTGGGCCCCGCCGCCGGTGAACAGTTGTGGCGAGATCGGATTCGACCCGTTGAACCGGGCGCCGGACCCGAACGCACCGCCGCCTCCGCCGCTGCCCCCTTTGCCGCCGCAGATCGATATCCCGGTACCGGTTCCCGAGATCACGCCGGTTCCGGTCCCTGATCCGCCGCCGGACAACACTCGGATCGATCCGGAACCGCTGCCCGCCGACCCGTGCCGCAACCCGTGCCCGGATATTCGGGACACACCGAAGCCGTCGGATCCCGCCACCGATCCGGAACCGGAAGGCGCGCCCGGCACCGGGTCCAGCTCCGGTTCCGGACCCGGCTCGAGCTCCGGTTCGAGTTCGGGTTCCGGCTCGATCCGCCTGCCGCGCATAGAGTTCCGTCCGGAGATCGAACCCATTCCGATCCCGGTGCCCGGCCCCGACGGAATCGAACCGCAACCCGCGCCGCCGCCGATCGTGCACCCGGCCGAACCCGGACCGCTGACCGCCGCCATCGCCCCGCCGCTGGTGGAATCGGTGGATCTGGTCGGTCAGGTGACCGGGCACGGTTCGGCGAACCGCACCGATATGCGCTGGCAGGTCGACGGCACCGATCTCGGCATCATGTGGGAGACCAAACCGGGCGAGATCGCCGTGGCCTTCGGCGACACCTTCGGCGACGGCTGGACCAGTGGCGGGGTGGGCGGGCCCGACTGGCGCAGCAATGTGCTCGGCTACAGCACCGACCACGATCTCGCCGACGGACTCGGCATCGACACCATGGTGCAGGACAGCCGCTGTCACGCCACCGAACTGCTGCCCAGCCGCAAGATCAAGAACTGGGAGACGACCACCATCCCGACCTCCGGGTTCGCGATCGGGCAGCGCCAGTTCATGAGCTATATGTCGGTGAACCACTGGAGCCGCATCCCCGGCCTGTGGTCGACCAATTACGGCGGACTCGCGTACTCCGACGACAACGGCCGCACCTGGGTCAAGGATCAGCATGCCCGATGGGACAACTTCTTCGGACTCGGCCGGTTCCAGGTGGCGGCCATGGTGCCGCAGGGCGATTACGTCTATATGTTCGGCACGCCCAACGGGCGGGTCGGCATGATCGGCCTGGCCAGGGTGCCGAAGACCGAGGTGCTGAACAAATCGGCCTACCAGTACTGGGTGGGCGGCACCTGGGCACCTGCGGCCGAAAACCAGGCCACGCCTTTGGTTCTCGGTATGGCAAGCGAGCTGTCGGTGCGCTTCGACAAGGACACCGAACAGTGGCAGATGGTCTATCTGGATTCGGCGCGCGGTGCGATCGTGGTGCGCACCGCGGCGAGCCCGCAGGGCGCCTGGACCGATGGTGTCGGGCTGGTATCAACCGACGACTATCCGAAGGCCTACGGCGGTTTCATCCATCCGTGGTCGACCAGCGAGGATCTGTACTTCACCATCTCGGCGTGGGATACCTACAACGTGTACCTCATGCACGCGAAACTCGATCCGCCGCACTGATCGCGCTCGGATCCGCGCCGACGGTGATTCGGTATGGTGCGCATGTGATCGACCAGCGCATACGTATTTCGCACGGATGGCTCCGGTGACGAGCGAGACACCGGGCTGGCAGTTCTGGATCGATCGGGGCGGCACATTTACCGATGTGGTGGCCCGTCGACCAGACGGCAAACTCGTCACGCACAAGCTGCTCTCGGAGAATCCGGCGCGCTATGCCGACTCCGCGGTGGCGGGCATTCGCGAAATCCTCGCCGACGCGGGCGGCGCCGCCGATATAGACGCCGTCCGGATGGGCACAACGGTCGCGACCAACGCACTGCTCGAGCGCAAGGGCGAACGGACCGTGCTGGTCATCACCCGCGGCTTCCGCGACGCACTGCGCATCGCCTATCAGAATCGGCCGCAGATCTTCGCGCGCGAGATCGTGCTGCCGGAGTTGTTGCACGAGCATGTGATCGAGGTGGACGAGCGCGTCACGGCGGATGGGACGGTGCTGACTCCGCCGGATCTCGACGCACTGGCAGCTGAACTGAAGCCGTTGTACGACAGCGGTATCCGCGCCGTCGCCGTCGTCTGCATGCATTCGCATCTGTATCCCGAACACGAAAAGGTGATCGGCCGGGTCGCCCGCGAGATCGGATTTCCGCAGATCTCGCTGTCCAGCGAGGTGAGCCCGCTGATGAAGCTGGTGCCGCGCGGGGACACCACGGTGGTGGATGCCTATCTCTCACCGGTGCTGCGCCGCTACGTCCAGCAGGTCGCCGACCAGCTCACCGGTGTGCGGCTGATGTTCATGCAGTCCAATGGCGGACTCACCGAGGCCGGACAGTTCCGCGGTAAGGACGCCATTCTGTCCGGTCCGGCGGGCGGCATCGTGGGCATGGTGCGGATGTCCGAACTCGCCGGATTCGACCGGGTCATCGGCTTCGATATGGGTGGAACCTCCACGGACGTATCACATTTCGCGGGCGAGTACGAGCGGGTGTTCATCACGCAGATCGCCGGTGTCCGGTTGCGCGCGCCGATGCTCGATATCCATACCGTGGCGGCGGGTGGCGGTTCGATCCTGCACTTCGACGGCAGCCGCTACCGCGTCGGACCCGATTCCGCGGGTGCGGCACCCGGACCGGCCTGTTATCGCGGCGGCGGGCCGCTGACGGTCACCGATGCCAATGTGATGCTCGGCCGCATCCAATCCGAGCATTTCCCAAGGGTTTTCGGGCCGGATGGCAACGAACCGCTCGATGATGCGCTGGTGCGCAGCCGATTCGCGGAACTGGCCGCCGAAATCGCGGAGCGCACCGGTGACGATCGCACACCGGAGCAGGTCGCCGAGGGATATCTCGAAATCGCGGTCGCCAATATCGCCGCCGCCATCAAGCGGATCTCGGTGCAGAAGGGCCACGATGTGACCCGCTACGCGCTGACCACCTTCGGCGGCGCGGGCGGCCAACTCGCCTGCAAGGTGGCCGATTCCCTCGGCATTCGCACCGTTGTGGTGCCGCCGATGGCCGGTGTGCTCTCGGCCCTCGGTATCGGTCTCGCCGATACCACTGCGATGCGCGAGCGTTCGGTGGAGTTGCCGCTGCACGAGGAGTCGATGGACCGCGTCGGTGAGATCGCCGACGATCTGGAGGCCGTCGCTCGCGCCGAACTTCTCGGTGAGGACGTACCCGTGCACCGGGTGCGTATCGCGCGGCGCGCCCAGCTGCGCTACGACGGCACCGACACCACGCTCACCGTCGAACTCACCGAACCGGCGCAGATGGCAACGGATTTCGTCGAACGTCACCGCGGCACCTACTCCTTCGTGCTGGACCGCCCGATCGTGATCGAGGCGCTTTCGGTCGAGGCGACCGGGCTCACCGAACCACCCGATCTCGCCGACCTGGCCGGGCCGCGCGTAGCCACCAGCGAGCCGGAGTCGGTACAACTGCACACCGGTGGCGCTCGGCGTGAGGTATTCCTTTATAAGCGTGCGGAATTGGTGCCGAAGAAGGCGGTGCTCGGGCCCGCGATCATCACCGAGGCCAATTCCACCACGGTCGTCGACGACGGCTGGCAGGCCGTGGTGAACGACCTCGGACATCTGATCATGGAACGGGTCGCGGCGGTGGCCGGGCCAGAGGCGGGCACCGAAGCGGATCCGGTGCTGCTGGAGGTCTTCAACAATCTGTTCATGTCCATCGCCGAGCAGATGGGCGCGCGGCTGGAGTCGACCGCACAGTCGGTCAATATCAAAGAGCGCCTGGACTTCTCGTGCGCGCTCTTCGATCCCAACGGCAATCTCGTCGCCAATGCGCCGCATATTCCGGTCCATCTCGGATCGATGGGCACCAGCGTCAAGGAAGTCATCCGGCGCAGGCAGGCCGGGGGCATGCGCCCCGGCGACACCTATGCCGTCAACGATCCCTACCACGGCGGCACCCATCTGCCAGACGTCACGGTGATCACGCCGGTATTCGACACCGCGGGCGCCGAGATCCTCTTCTATGTCGCCTCGCGCGGCCACCACGCCGAGATCGGTGGTATCGCGCCCGGTTCGATGCCGGCGAACAGCCGTCGCATCGAGGAGGAGGGGGTCATCTTCGACAACTGGCTGCTCGTCGAGGACGGCCGGTTCCGCGAGGACGAGACGCTGCGCTTGCTCACCGATGCGCCGTACCCGTCCCGCAATCCGGCCACCAATCTCGCCGATCTGCGCGCCCAGATCGCCGCCAATGCCAAGGGCGTCGATGAAGTCCGGAAGATGATCGAGCACTTCGGGCTCGATGTCGTCGAGGCGTATATGCGGCATGTGCAAGACAATGCGGAGGAATCGGTGCGGCGCGTCATCGATGCGCTAGACGACGGCGACTACTCTTATGCGACCGATCTGGGGGCGACCATTCGCGTTCGGGTCACGGTGGATCGGGAAAACCGCAGCGCCACCATCGATTTCAGTGGTACATCGGGGCAGCTCGACGGTAACTTCAACGCGCCCTATGCCGTTGCGAACGCGGCCGTCCTGTATGTGTTCCGGACGCTGGTCGCCGACGATATCCCGCTCAACGACGGCTGCCTGCGACCATTGCGAATCATCGTGCCGCCCGGTTCGATGCTCGCACCCGAACCGCCCGCCGCGGTCGTCGCGGGCAATGTGGAAACCTCCCAGGCGATTACCGGCGCGCTGTACGCGGCGCTCGGGGTGCAGGCCGAGGGGTCGGGCACGATGAACAACATCACCTTCGGCAATGATCGCAGCCAGTACTACGAGACGATCGGATCCGGATCGGGCGCAGGCGACGGTTTCGACGGCGCTCCGGTGGTCCAGACCCATATGACCAACTCCCGGCTCACCGATCCGGAGGTACTGGAGTGGCGGCTGCCGGTGCTGCTCGAGGAGTTCTCGGTACGCGCGGGGAGCGGAGGCACCGGTCGGTGGCGCGGTGGCGACGGTGCGGTGCGTCGGCTGCGATTCACCGAACCGGTGACGGTCTCGACGCTGTCGAGTCATCGCCGGGTGCCGCCGTACGGCATGGCGGGCGGCGCGCCCGGAGCCCTCGGCCGAAACCGGATCGAGCGTGCCGATGGCACGGTGCAGGACCTGAGCGGGGCGGATTCGGCGCATCTCGACCCCGGAGATGTGCTGGTCATCGAGACGCCCGGCGGCGGCGGGTACGGGAACTGATCACGTCCGGCGCGGTGCCCTGGCATGCTTTCGATAGTGAGGTGGATCACATTCGAATGTGTCACGTCGGAGTGGGGTCAGCTGTCTGATGGCCATGAACGACACCAAGAACGTATTGCTGGCCGGGGCGAGCGGAGTGCTGGGCAGCCACATCACCACCGCGCTCCGGCAGTCCGGCTATACCGTCATTTCGCTGTCCCGCGGCGCCGGGGCCGATGTCCAGGCCGATCTGATGAATCGCGACCAGCTGCTGCGCGCGGTCGAGGGCCGCACCGTCGACACCGTGGTGCACGCGGCGACGGCGCTGCGCAAGGCGCCGATGCGGCACAAGGATATGTACGCGACCAATGCGCTGCGGATCACCGGCACCGCCAACCTGCTGGAGGCCGCACGCGCCGTCGGTGCCCGGCGGGTCATCGCCGAATCCGTGGTCTTCGGTTACGGCTACGGCGATTTCGGCGATCACGTGCTCACCGAGGACAACGCCTTCGCGCCGACCGGCGACAAGGCGGTGGAACCCCACCTCGAAGGCATGCGGGTCAAGGAAGAGCTGATGCTGAATGCCGATGGGCTCGAAGGCATCTCATTGCGCTACGGGCTGTTCTACGGCGCGGGCGGCACGGAGACCATAGTCGAGATGCTGCGCAAGCGGCAGCTACCCGTGGTGAACGATCACGGACGGGTGCTGCCGTGGATCAATCTGGCCGATGCGGGTGCGGCGGTGGCCCTGGCCGTCGAAGGCGGAAAGCCCGGTGCCGCATACAACATCGTGGACGACGCCCCGCTCAGCTTCAGCGGACACGTCCGGCTGGTCGCCGAAACCTTCGGCACACCAAAGCCGTTCACGCTGCCCGCCTGGATGATGCGGCCCATGTCGTACGCCTACCGCATGACACAGGCCGATATGCGAGTGTCCAACGCCAAGGCGAAGGCGGAACTCGGTTGGCAGCCCCGCTACCCATCCTGCGCGGACGGCCTGCGTGCCTTGGCCGCCGACCAGCAGGTATAGAACCCTGATCTGAATACGCACAATTTGCCCACTTCGTCACACCCGCGAACGTGGTCGGGTGCGCCGACGCCAAGTACGCTCGGAGCAATCATGGCCACGTACTTCGATCCGACGTCATGGTCACCGATGCGGGCCGTCGACATGGGTAAACGCCTCTTCGATCAATCATTGCTCGAGCAATGGCTCGCCTACACCACCGCGTGGGTGGATCCATTGGCCGACTTCGGCGCGGGCACGGTGACCGCGCTCATGCCGGACGTGCTGATGACCGTGCTCAGCGAGGGCATTCTCAGCCGGTTCGGCGGCCAGGAGGTCAGCGCGACCCTGCTCGGCCACGATCTGCACGCGACCCTGCAGGTGCTGAAGGTGCGCAGACGCGGCGCGCATTTCCAGACCAAGACCGTGCTGTCCCGGCTGCGCTGGGACGACTACCCGATCGAACAGGTCACCGTGATCGCGCACGGCGTCCGGCTGGTGCCCGGCGTGCCGACGAAGGCGCGGGTGCAGCAGCTGGATCTGAACGGAACCCTCACCACCGAGGCGCTCGTCGGCTGGCTCGATACCCAGCAGCGCGACTGGAAACTCGACGTCGACGCGAGCGGATTGATCCGGGCGAAGAATCGAAAACGCCGAATCAGCGCGCTGGTGGAGGCGCAGGTCAGCGACAATCTGCTGACCGTCGATATCCACCGGGCGAACTGGCTGGGCATCCGGATCCCGCGCAAGCTGGTCACCGCGCCGGCGATCCTGCTGGATCGGCTACCGAACGACGCACGCATCGTGCACGCCACCCGCGAGGGCGATCTGGTCCGGTTCCGGGTGGAGCTGCCGGGGATCACCGGATCGTTCGATCTGGCACAGATCCGCTCGGCCATCGTGGCGGGCACCACGCTGATCATCTTCTGATCGACCGGCGAATTCCCTTTCAGACCTGGGCTTTCCACCATTCCAGCAGCGCCGCCTCGGCCTCGTCCCGGCCGAGCGGTCCGCGATCCAGGCGCAACTCCTTCAGGAACCGCCACGCCTTACCGACCTCCGGACCCGCGGGAATGCCGAGCAGTTCCATGATTGCGTTACCGTCCAGGTCCGGACGCACCCGATCCAGATCCTCCTGCTCCTGCAGTCTGGCGATCCGCGTCTCCAGCTCGTCATAGGTGCCCCGCAGCGCGGCGGCGCGGCGCTTATTGCGGGTGGTGCAGTCGGCGCGGACCAGTTTGTGCAGCCGAGGTAACAGGTCATCGGCATCGGTGACGTAGCGGCGCACCGCCGAATCGGTCCACTGTCCCTTGCCGTAGCCGTGAAAACGCAAGTGCAGGAACACCAGTCGCGCCACATCCTCGGTGAACTGCTTGGGGTACTTGAGCGCGCGCATCCGCTTGCGCACCATCTTCGCGCCGACCACCTCGTGGTGATGGAAGCTGACGCCGCCGCCCGGTTCATTGCGCTTGGTCTCGGGCTTGCCGATGTCGTGCAGCAGCGCCGCCCAGCGCAACACCAGATCCGGGTCGCCCTCTTCCAGGTCGATGGCCTGCTGTAACACGGTCAGCGAATGCCAGTAGACATCCTTGTGCTGGTGGTGCTCGTCGATCTCCAGCTTCATCGCGGGCACCTCGGGCAGCACCAGCTGGGCCAGGCCCGTCTCGCACATGACATTGATGCCGTCGATCGGATGCGCGGAGGCGATGAGCTTATCCAGCTCGGTGCGCACCCGCTCCGCGGTGATTCGCTCGATCTCACCCGCCATCGCGACGATCGCCACGCGCACCCGCGGCTCCAGTTCGAAGCCGAGCTGCGCGACGAAACGCGCCGCCCGTAGCATGCGCAACGGATCGTCGTTGAACGAATCCTCCGGCGCCGCAGGCGTATCCAGCACTCCGGCGAGCAGCGCGTCCATGCCGCCGAGCGGATCGACGAACTCCAGCGACCCGTCGGCCCCGATCTTCACCGCCATCGCATTGACCGTGAAATCGCGTCGCACCAGATCACCCTCGAGCGAATCACCGAAGGTGACCTCGGGATTGCGCGACACCCGGTCATAGGTATCGCTGCGGAAGGTGGTGATCTCCAATTGCTGATCGGCCTTCGACGCACTCACCGTGCCGAACGCCAACCCGCCGGTATCCCACAGATGATCGGCCCACCCACGCAACAACTCCTGCACCTGCTCGGGCCTGGCATCGGTGGTGAAATCCAGATCCGTCCCCAACCGCCCGAGCACCGCATCGCGCACACTGCCCCCGACCAGGTACAACTCATACCCCCGCGCGGCGAACAACTCGCCAAGCGGCGTCAACACATCGGACAACCGCCCCAGCGTGACCGCGGCCGCAGCCAGCAATCGGGTACGTCGATCCAACGCTGCATCCTCGGACTTGGGCGAAACCACGAAGTAGCAGCTTACCGAGCCCGCACAACCGATATTCCAGCGCAACCCGCGCAGCCGGACGGCCTGCGCATCTACCTCCGGACGACCAGCGCACCTGCCCTTATCCTGCGCACCTGCCTATATAGGGAAAGGCGTGAGCACAAGCCGAGCTGACAGCCCACGCAACCACAACGGAGCGAGTCTTACGAGCGACCCGTTCGCGGCCCGTCTCTCGGCCCCGAAGGCGCGGCCGTCGGACACAGCCGAGGCGTCGAAGTGCATACGACGTAGTCGTATGTCTCGACGGCTCGGACGCGAGACACCAGGGGGCCGCGAACACGCGGCGCCGAAGGCGTCGCCAAAAACAGAGCACACGCCGCGCCGGAGGGGCGGCAATTCAGCACAGTAGGATTGCGTGGTGTCTCCGGCCGATCGCGCGAACAGTCGACGCCGCCAGCCCCGGCGCCGCGGTTCGGCCGCCAACGCGGCGAAACCGCGCATGCGCACGGTACGGGAAACCTCGGCGGGTGGACTCGTCGTCGACGGGTTGGACGGGCCGAGCGATAAACGCAGTGCGGCGCTGATCGGGCGGACCGATCGGCGTGGCAGACTGCTCTGGTCGCTGCCCAAGGGACATATCGAAGAGGGGGAGACGCCCGAGCAGACCGCGATCCGAGAGGTCGCCGAGGAGACCGGAATCAATGGGATAGTGGTCGCCGAACTCGGCAGCATCGATTACTGGTTCGTCACCGAGGGTCGCCGGGTACACAAAACCGTGCATCATTATCTGCTGCGCTCCATCGGTGGTGAGCTCTCCGATGCCGACGTCGAGGTCACGCAGGTGGCGTGGGTTCCGTTGAGCGAATTGGATTCTCGGCTCGCCTATGCCGATGAGCGGCGCCTCGCCGAAGTGGCGAACCGGATGATCGACCGGATGGAGACCGGCAAGAGATGACCCAGACTTTCCGGCATCGCGCAGCGATTCCGTGGGGGGTGGTGGTCGGGCGACGGGCGGCCCTGTTCCGGATCATCGCGGCGGTCCTGACCATTCTCGGCTCGGCGACGGCGGTTCCGGTATTGCTCGCCCAGCCCGCTGCCGCCCAGCCGACGACGCCGAATAGTTCGTCGTCGCCGAAATTCCTGAAGCTGACCCTGGATTCGGTGAATCCGTCCGCGGTGACCACCACCAGCGATCCGACGCTGACGGTCGCGGGCACCGTCACCAATATCGGCGATCGGGTGGTCGAGGACATCAGTGTCCGCGTCCAACGCGCCGCCGCGGTGTCGGCACCGAGCGCGCTGCGCTCGACTCTGCGCTTGGACCAGGTCAACTACGACGTGACCGGTCCGTTCGAAGATGTCGCCGATCGTTTGAGTCCCGGCCAGCGCAAACAGTTCACGATCAGCATCGCCTTGCGCTCCGGCGGCGGTACGGCCGCGCTCGATATCACCAAGCCCGGCGTTTATCCGCTGCTGCTGAATGTCAACGGGGAACCGGCCTACGGCACCCAGGCCCGCCTCGACGACGCACGGTTCCTGCTCCCGGTGCTGGGTGTGCCGCCCGCGGTCGATATCAGCTCGCCGGTGCCCGCCGCGCCCGATACCCCGGTGGCGACGACGCTGCTGTGGCCGCTGGCCGACCGCCCTCGGCTGGTCGCCGGTGTCACCGGCCCGCTCAACGGAAAGGCCGAGCTCACCGACGACGAACTGGCCGCATCGCTGGGTAAGGGCGGGCGTCTGGACCAATTGCTCGGCGCCTTGGAATCGGTGCTGGGCACCAACCCGGCCAGTCGCGATCGCACGCTGAACTCGGCGGTCTGCATCGCGATCGATCCCGATCTGCTGATCACCGCACAGGTGATGACCAAGGGTTATCGCGTACTGGCCAGCCCATCCGATCCGGACGGTGCGACCAGGGCAGGCACCGGTGCCGATCAGGCCCAGACCTGGCTGGACCGGTTGCGCGCGGTCGCCGCATCGACCTGCACGGTCGCACTGCCGTTCGCACAGGTCGATATCACGGCACTGGCCGCGGTCAACGATGCCGAACTGTCCACGCGAGCGTTGAACGACCCCGCCGATATCGTCGATTCGATTCTGGCCACCAAATCGGTGCGCGGGGTCAGCGTGCCGGATTCCGGCAGTATCGATGAGAGCGCGGGAATGTTGTTGCGCGGCCACGGTTTCGGGACCGCGGTACTGGCCGATAACGCCGCCGTACCGCTCGGCACTGCCGGTACCTCGACGGATTCGCAGCCGATCACCACCGGACGCGGCGGCGCCGGTAATCAGAGCACCGCCAACCAGACCACCTCGAGTCAGCCGCTGCCGGAGACGAGCACGCCGGATGTGGTCCGGCTGGCCGAGATCGCCCCGGTGCCCGTCACGCCGGAACCGACACCGGAACCGCAGATCAGCGCCACACCGACCACCTCCGCCACCAGCACGTCGGCCCCAACGACGAGTGCGGCGCCCTCCGGCGCCCAGACCCCGCCCGCCGATCCGGCACTGCACGCGGCGACCTTCGATATCTGGTCCGCGACCGCCCTCGCCGCCGTCGGCTCCAACCCGCCCACCCCGTCGTTCACCCCCGCACGCGTCCGCTACGACGTCACCAACGACTCCCGGATGGCCCGCCTGCAGGATGCGCTCGGCGCCATCACCTGGTCCGCGCTGAACCCGGACCCGAGCCGCCCGCGCTCACTGCTGCTGGTGCCGCCGCAGCAGTGGAGCGCGAACCGGGATGAAGCCACCGCGATCCTGAAGCAGGTCGACCTGCTACTGCACAACAACCTCGCGACCCCGCGCGCGCTCGCCGAACTGGTCGCCGAATCGCCCGACGCGCAGCCCCACGAACCCGACTATCTGCCGCAGGCCGCCCATGACGCGGTTCCGGACCGCTTCGTGCTCCCGGTCCGCGACCAGGGCCGCCGGATCACCGATCTCATGCGTTCGCTCGTCGAGGTGCCCGAGACGGAGCCAACGCCGAACCAATATCTGACCCCGCTTCGCGACGATCTGCTGCGTGTCCTGACCCTCTCGGACCGGCGCTCCGGTGATTCCGCACAGCCGGACACCTATGCCCAGCGCCGACTCGACCAGACGACACGCACACTGGACCGGCTCTACGGTTCGGTCACCGTGCTGCCGCCCGGCGGGGTGTACACCTTGGCCTCCGAACAGAGCCCGTTGCTATTGGTCGCACGCAACGATCTGCCGGTCGCTATCCGGGTCCGGTTCCGGATCGAGGCGCCGACCGAGACGAAGATCACCGATCCGGGCGAGGAGACGCTGCCGCCCACCGGAAGCCGATCGTTCCAGATCCCGACCGAGGTCACCGATAGCCGTAACCTGGTCATTCCGATCTCCCTTACCACGTCCGACGGTGTCCCACTCGGCAATCCCACCTCGGTCTCGGTGCGTTCGAACGCTTACGGTCAGACCTTGGCAATAATTACGGCGTGTGCCGGAATACTGCTGTTCCTGTTGGCCGGGCGGCGGTTGCTGCGTCGGTTCCGCGGACAGCCGGATCCGGCCGACGAGGGTTTCGATCCGGGCACCCGACGCCGGGTGAACAGGTACCGACGGGCGCGCAGGCGCGTATTACAGCAGCAGGAGCAGCAGGAGGCGGGATGAGGACGAGGACACCTCGCTCGTGCTCGGCTGTCATCGCTGTGTTGATTCGACCGACCTGCAAGCAGTCGGTCGCCTCTGATCGGTACCCGACCCCGCACCACTCATGGCATCGTGGAGGACAATCGCGTAACACCCTGGGCGTCATCGGCCCGGCGGCGGGGGATGGCATGGCGCAGGAGGCACGATGAGCGACGATGATCTATCCGCTCATCGGCAACCACCTGTTGATCGGCCCGACGGACCCCAGGCCCGCCGGGCGCCTTCGGCACCCTGGGAACGGCAACTGGCGCAGCCACCGGCAGAACCGGAGGACGCGGAGATGACACCCGACGAACGTTTCGGCAATTCGCCGCGCGTACCGCAGGTGAGTCGGCCGGGTCCGCCGCAGCGACCGGTGCCGCCACCGCGCCCGGCACCCCGTGCCTCGCGGCCGCCGACCGGGCCGATGGCACCGCCCTCGGGCGCATTGCCCAGGCAACCCCGGCCGGTACCCCGTCCTCCGCAATATCCGGAACCACAGCAATACCCCGAACCCCGGCCGCATCCGGGTCAGCAGGCACATCCGGGGCAGCGGCAATACCCGGCGCCGCCACAGCAGCCCGGTCCGGCCCGTCCGCGTCCGATGCCGCCCGGTCAACAGATACCGCCCGGTCAACAGATGCCGCCCGGTCAACCGGTACCGGGACCGCCGGGCGCACCGCCTCGTGTCCCGCCCCAGCGTTTCGCGCCGCCGCCGAACTACCAGCCGCCGCGACCGAGCTATCAGACTCCACCGCCCCAGCCCCCGGCGACGCGGCAGCCGCCGATCGAACAACAGCAACCTGTCGATCGCCGGCCACCTGTCGAACGGCGGCAACCGGTGGAACAGCCGCAACGTCCCGCTCCCAGGGAAGCGGCCAGGCCACGGACCCAGGAATGGCCCGCCGCACCCGCATCGGGCCCGGTAGCCACCGAAACCAAACAGAACGCGAGCTCGCGTCTGCTGCGCGACTCCGGATCGATCGCGATCGCCACCCTGATCAGCCGCGTCACCGGCTTCGGCAAACAGCTGCTGTTGCTGACCGCGCTCGGCCCGGCCGTCGCGAGTGCCTACACCTCGGCCAACCTGATCCCGAACATGATCACCGAGCTCGTCCTCGGCGCGGTCTTGACCGCGATGGTGGTGCCGACGCTGGTGCGCGCCGAACAGGAGGACGACGACGGGGGCGTCGCATTCGTCCGCAGGCTGGTCACCGCCGCCTTCGCGGTGCTCGCCGCCGCCACGCTCTTCGCCGCGGCGGCGACGCCGCTGCTGGCGACCCGGGTCTTCGTCTCCTCGGACGGCAAGGTCAATACCGAACTGACCACGGCGCTGACCTATCTATTGGTGCCCGCCATCCTGTTCTACGGCATGTCGGCGCTGCTCACGGCGATCCTCAATACCCGCCAGAACTTCAAACCCGGGGCCTGGGCACCGGTGCTGAACAACCTCGTCGTGCTGGTCGTGCTCGGTCTCTACGCCCTGACGCCGGGCGAGATCACCCTGGATCCGGTCCGGATGAGCGATCCGAAGCTGCTGGTCCTCGGCGGCGGCATCACCCTCGGTGTGGCCACCCAGGCGCTGAGCCTGCTGCCCGCGATCAAGCGCAATCAGATCGATCTGCGGCCGCTCTGGGGTGTCGACGCGCGACTCAAGCAGTTCGGCAAGATGGGTTCGGCCATCATCCTGTACGTGGTGATCAGCCAGATCGGTCTGATCGTCTCGAACCACATCGCCTCGACGGCCGATGAGGCAGGCCCGGCGATCTATACCAATGCCTGGCTGCTGCTCCAGCTGCCCTACGGCGTACTCGGTGTCACGCTGCTCACCGCGATCATGCCGCGGCTGAGCCGCAACGCGGCGGCCGATGACACCCCCGCCGTCGTGGACGATCTGTCCGTCGCGACCCGCTTGACGATGATCGCCCTTGTTCCGGTGGTCACCTTCCTGACGCTGGCCGGCCCGCAGGTCGGCGAGGCGCTGTTCGGCTATGCGCGGTTCACCGGCGACGCCGCGCGCCTCGGCGAGGCGGTGAGCTGGTCGGCCTTCACACTGATTCCGTACTCCCTGGTGCTCATCCATCTGCGCGTTTTCTACGCGAGGGAGCAGGCGTGGACGCCGACCTGGATCATCCTCGCCATCACGACGATCAAGATCCTGTTCTCGGCACTGGCACCCGCGCTGGCGAGCGACAGCGGTCAGGTCGTGAAGATCCTCGGTGTCGCGACCGGACTCGGCTTCCTGGCCGGTGCCGTCATCGGCGGCTATCTCCTGCACCAGAGCCTCGGCGATCTGCGCATGGTCAATGTCGGACGCACGGTGTCGCGCGTCCTGCTGTCCTCGATCGCGGGTGGCGCGGTCATGCTCATCGTCGACAAGGTGCTCGGACTCGACCGCCTCTCCGGCGGACCCGGCTCGCTGATCCGGGTGATCGTATCGGCCATCGTGATGTTCGCGGTCGCCTTCGGGCTGATGCGCCTGGCCGGTATCCCGGAGATCGTCGCGATCACCGTCGCCGTCTCCCGGCGCCTCGGCTTCACCCCGCCCGCCCCCGATCTCGATCTCGAGGGTCCGGTCGAGGACGAGTACGCGACACAGGTATTCCGGCGGCCCGAGCCGTATGTGGCATACCCTGGTTTCGACCCGTACATGGATGCCCAGACCATGGTGCTACCCGTGATCCGAGCTCATACCGTTGACAGCACCGGTATGGGTGAGTTCCCGTACCCTGTTCGGCAGAGAAGCACAGGTGGCGAGTTCGCCGGAACTTCGACATATCAGGGCGAAGGAGGAACGAGGGTGAGCGACGACGCGGCGCTGGGCGGCGTCCCAGCCGCCGAATCTGCTGCGACCAAGGCAGGCGGGCTCTCCACAGATGTTTCGCCCGCCGGGAAGGCCTCCGATCCCGCATACGCGAATCAGGGTGCCGACAACGGTCCGCCGGAGCACGATTCGGCGCCCGGATCCGGTGAGCAACCGCGGGAGGCCCCGCAGCGCGATCCGATGTACGACACCGGGATGATCCCCATCCCGCCGCAGCTACCGCCGATGGACGACGCGGGTCGAAGAACGCCGCGCGGCCCCAAGCTGATTCCGGGCGCTTCCGTAGCGGGCGGCCGCTACCGGCTGCTCGCGAGTCACGGTGGATCCCGCGGACTCAAGTTCTGGCAGGCGCTCGATATCAAGCTCGACCGCGAGGTCGCCCTCACCTTCGTCGACGCCGATCAGAAGGCGACCGACAACTCCGGTCACGATGGTCCGCAGGCCATCCTGTCGCGCACGCTGCGCCTGGGCCGGATCAACTCGCCGGGCCTGGCTCGCGTACTCGATGTGGTGCGTGGCAGCTCCGGCGGCATCGTGGTGGCGGAATGGACGCCGGGCCGCTCGCTGCGCGAAATGGCCGAGACGGTGCCGTCGCCGATCGGTGCCGCGCGTGCCATCCGGGCTTTGGCCTCGGCCGCCGAACTGGCCCATCGCGGCGGCGGTTCGCTGTCCATCGACCATCCGGACCGGGTCCGGATCAGTGCCACCGGTGATGCGGTGCTCGCGTTCCCGGGCACGCTGTCCGATTCCGACGCGCAATCCGATGTGCGTGGCCTCGGCGCCATGCTCTACGCGCTGATCACCGCTCGCTGGCCGATCCGCGCCGGTGGCATGACCGGTACGGCAGCGACGGTGGGCGGTTTGCGGCTGGCCGATTTCGGTTCCGACGGCACCCCCGTCGAACCGCGGCAGATCCGGCCGGAGGTGCCGTTCGAGATCTCGGCGGTCGCGGTCCGTTCGCTGGAATCGAATAAGGGCGTGCGCACCGCTGCGACCGTGCAGCATGTGCTCGAACAGGCCTCGGTGGTCGACCAGAAGACCGATTTCATCCCGGTGCTCCGCCTCGGTCAGCGTCCGTCGAGCGGTGCCGAGGAATCGCTCGCCGATCCGGAATTGCTTGCGGCGGAACGGGAACGCTCGCAGCGGATGATGTGGATCATGGTCGGGCTCGGCATTCTGGCCGCGCTCGTGGTCGGCATCATCATCTGGTGGATGGTCAGCGTCTTCGCGCCGACCGCCTCGGACGCACCGCTCAACGAGCAGCGCAATATCGGCCTCACAACAAACAGTTCACCCGCGCCCGCGCCCACTTCCGGTGGTACGACAGGGACGGCCGCGGGCGGGGTGCCGGTTCCGGTGACGAGTGTGTCGGTGTTCTCCCCGGAGGGCACACCGGACAATGTCAGCGGTACCGGTGCGGTGCTCGATCACGATCCGGGCACCGTCTGGCGCACCGATCAGTACTTCCAGCAGTTCCCGGCGCTCAAGAAGGGCGTCGGGCTGCTGGCCACTCTGCCGAGTCCGGCCAAGCTGACGAGCGTCTCGATCGAATCGCCGAGTACGGGCACCTCGGTCGAGATCCGCACCTCCCCGACTGCCTCGCCCACGTTGGACCAGACCCAGCTGATCGGCTCGGCGCGACTAGAGAACGGCATCACCGAAATCCCGGTCCGCGGTGATCAGGCTGCCCGCTATGTGCTCGTATGGATCACCGGACTCGGCAATTCCGGTGGCCAGTTCCAGACCTCGATCGCCGACCTGCGTTTCGACGCCGCGCCGTAAGCGCCGCTCAGCTCTGCCTCTCGCCGCACGTGTCCGCCCCGTGCTCATCCGCCTCCCCGAATCTTCAGGCCGTACAAGTAAGTGCCGCGACAGCTGCGTTCAGGTCCAGCGTCGCCTGCCTGGCTCGGTTTTGGGCGTCCCCGGCGAGTTACCCATGTACTTACGAAATCAGGCGTCACCTTCCCGCAGTCTCGGATCCGCTGTGCTCCAAGTGGTCTGGTTGCTGCCAATTCTTTACTGACGATATGATCTAGCCGCGCTCTCACTCAGGGGGAGCTCCCCGGGTTCTGGTTGTTCGATCCTGGATGCTGCGAAATTTCGATGGTGGTCGCTCGTGTCCGTCATCGCCGTGAGAGCTGTCCAAGGGGTTGGTTTTGCCGTCCGAACTGAACGAGGATTCCCACGGGGGGAAGTCGCGGCCTGTTGCGTTCCGCGAGCGTTCGTTCATCCCCGACGAGCTCACCGATGTCGAACTGCTGCAAGCCCATGTGCGCGGTCAGCGGCATGCCTTCGCCGAGCTGCTGCGCCGCCATAACGACCACCTCTGGCAGACCGCCCTGCGCACCTCCTATACCCGCGAGGACGCGGCGGATTCGCTGCAGGACGCCTTGCTCTCGGCACACCGCACCGCCGCCACCTTCCGCGCCGAGGCCGAGGTGCGCAGCTGGCTGCACGCCATCGTGGTGAACGCCTGCTTGGACCGGATCCGGCGCAATAAGACCCGCCGCGCGGTGCCGCTGGCGCCGGAGACCATGCCGGAACCCAAGGGCACCCGCGACGATATCGCCGAACTGGAAATGTCACTCGTCATCGACCGTGCGCTGTTCACGCTGCCGGAGGAGCAGCGGGCGGCGCTTGTCGCGGTGGAACTGGAGGGGCGTAGTGTCGCGGAAACAGCGGCACTGCTCGGCGTTCCGGAGGGCACCATCAAGAGCCGATGCGCGCGCGGCCGACAGCGGCTCCAAGAACGTTTGGAATTTCTGCGTGATCCGGGGAACCGGAAGTAGTCGAGATGCGTCATTAATAGTGACGGACAACCAGACGATGTACTGGCAGTGCCGCCCGCGACATGCGGGCGGCCATCTACTCGAGAATCCGGAGGTGCGATGGCGGCCCGATCCGATCCGCAGCCTCCGTTCTCACCCGAACTGCTCGCCGATCTACATGCCGACAATGTGGCACCGGAGCTGAGCGAGCAGCTGTGGCCGATGGTTCGCAAGGATCCGGACGCCCTGCGGTTCCTCAACTCGCTCGACGATGTCAGCGCCGAATTACGCGCACTCGGCCGGGACGAGCACATCATCCACGCCATGCCCGCCGATATCGCGGCCCGGCTGGAGGAGTTCGTCGAGGGCCTCGATGTGGCGCAGGAGCCCACCGAGCAGGTCGCAACCGTCCATCGGCTACCCTCCGCCACCACACGGCCGGAATCGTCGGTTGCCGTGTGGCCCGAATCCGCAGATGACGCAAAGCATCCCGGGCACGAGGCTGCCATCCCGCTGACGCGACGCGACACTCGCAGACTCCGCTGGGTCGCCGCTGCGGCCGCCGTGATCGCGGTGGTGGCCTGCGTGGCGGTCGCGGTGGACGCACTGCGCGGGCACGAGGTGGCCCCGAGCGCCCAACCGACCACCAGCAGCAATGTCCAACTCGGTGACGAACTCGACGCCACCGTCGCACTTAGCGCACTCGGTCGCAATGACGTGACCGGCGCACTCGGCACCCCGGCGGCCCTGAACCGCTGCGTCCACGCCAACGGCCTGGACCGCACCGTCCTCGGTTCGACCGACACCACCTTCCAGGGCAGGGACGCCGTGCTGATCCTGCTCACCGGCCCGCGTCTGCACAAGATCACCGCACTGGTCGTCGGAATCGGTTGCGGCGCCAGCGATCCGCAGCAGCTGGCACTCACCGACATCGGTTGACGAGTGGGCGACGTCACGTCGTGCGGTTGTCCCACATCACGTCGGGAACAACACCGTTTACCCTGTTGTTGACCGACACGTCTAACGAATCTCCCTCGGAAGGGTCACATGAGCAACGCAGTTCGCGACTTGATCATCGTCGGCTCCGGACCCGCCGGCTATACCGCCGCCGTCTACGCAGCCCGCGCCGAACTCCAGCCCCTGCTGTTCGAGGGCACCCAGTTCGGCGGCGCATTGATGACCACCACCGAGGTCGAAAACTTCCCCGGTTTCCGCGCCGGCATCATGGGCCCGGATCTGATGGAGGAAATGCGCGAACAGGCCAAGCGGTTCGGCGCCGATATCCGGACCGAGGATGTCGACGCCATCGATCTGAGTGGCCCGATCAAGACGGTCACTGTCGGCGATGAGACCTTTCAGGCCTACGCCGTAATCCTCGCCATGGGCTCGGCCGCCCGCTATTTGAACGTCCCCGGTGAGCAGAAGCTGCTCGGCCGCGGTGTCAGCGCCTGCGCCACCTGCGACGGCTTCTTCTTCAAGGGCCAGGACATCGTCGTGGTCGGCGGCGGCGACTCCGCGATGGAGGAGGCGACCTTCCTCACCAAGTTCGCCAGCACCGTGACCATCGTGCACCGCCGCGAGGAGTTCCGTGCATCGCGCATCATGCTGGAGCGCGCCAAGGCCAACGAGAAGATCAAGTTCGTGCTCAACGCCGAGGTCGCCGCGGTCAACGGCGATACCAGCGTGACCAGCCTGACACTGCGCGATACCCGTACCGGCGAGACCTCCGAACTGGCCGCGACCGGCCTGTTCGTGGCGATCGGACACGATCCGCGCAGCGAGCTGGTCAAGGATCAGGTGGAGCTGGACGACGAGGGCTACGTGCAGGTGCTGCATCCGTCGACCGCTACCAAGGTGCCCGGCGTCTTCGCCGCGGGCGATCTGGTCGACCACACCTACCGCCAGGCCGTCACAGCCGCCGGCACCGGCTGCCGCGCCGCGATCGACGCCGAGCGCTGGCTGGCCGAACAGGGTGACATCACCCCGAACACCCTGGATCACGCCGGCAACTCAGTTGCCGTGCCCGCCAACTGATCTCATCACTTTTTGCACTACAAGGAGATACCCATGTCCGAAAACACGGTCACCGTGACCGACGCGTCCTTCGCCGACGATGTGCTGCTCAGTGAGAAGCCGGTACTCGTCGACTTCTGGGCCGACTGGTGCGGTCCGTGCAAGATGGTCGCCCCGGTGCTGGAGGAGATCGCGGGCACGCACGCGGATAAGCTGACCGTGGCCAAGGTGGATGTGGATGCCAATCCGGGCGTCGCCCGCGATTATCAGATCCTCTCGCTGCCAACTATGATGCTGTTCTCCGGTGGCAAGCCGGTCAAGCAGATCGTCGGAGCGAAGGGCAAAGCCGCCCTGCTGCGTGAACTCGACGGCATCATCTGACGTATTCGTCAAAGAACGCCGTCAATCGACGACGCGCCGTAGGATGCCTGGACGCCGGGAATTGTCGTATTCCGGTCCGGGTCTGAGACAATCGACCGACCTCCGGTCGTGCGAGGGTGTGAGCCATCGCATGAGTGGGTACCCGGGTTGACGGAAGGAAAGGGCTCTCACGCATGCACCGACTTCGTCACGGCGATACCGGTCCAGCCGTCGCCGAGGTTCGGAGCACCCTGGCAAGTCTCGGGTTTCTGCATACGCACTCCGCCGCAACAGATCACGCTGATGCGCGAGAGTACTGGATGGACACCGACGCTTCCTTCGATCGCCAGCTCGACTCGGCGGTTCGCGCCTTCCAACAGCACCGCGGACTGCTGGTCGACGGGGTCGTCGGACCGGCTACCTACCGTGCGCTCAAGGAAGCCTCCTATCGCCTCGGTGCCCGCACATTGATCTACCAGCTTTCGGCGCCGCTCTACGGCGACGATGTGGCAACCCTGCAGCGCCGGCTACAGGATCTCGGTTTCTACGTGCATCGCGTCGACGGCTACTTCGGCCCGCACACCCATGAGGCGCTCACCGCATTCCAGCGGGAGATCGGCTTGGCGGCGGACGGCATCTGTGGTCCGGATACGCTGCGCTCGCTGGAGCTGCTCGGCGCGCGCGTCACCGGCGGCAATCCGCATCGGATCGCCGAGGAAGAGGTCGTGCACCGGGCCGGGCCGCAGTTGACCGGGAAGCGGATCGTCATCGATCCGGGTCTCGGCGGCCCGGACAAGGGCTTCGCGGTGCCGACCGAATACGGCGATGTCTACGAGTCGGAGATCCTCTGGGATCTGGCCAGCAGGCTGGAGGGCCGAATGGCCGCCACCGGTATGGAAACCTTCCTGTCGCGGCCGTGGGGCGCCAATCCGAGCGACGCCGAGCGCGCGGATACCTCCAATGCCTTCGACGCCGATCTGATGATCTCGCTGCGCTGTGCGACCAATCCGAGCCCGTCCGCCAATGGTGTCGCAGGCTTCCACTTCGGCAATTCGCACGGTTCGGTATCGATGATCGGCCAAGTGCTCGCCGGCTTCATCCAGCGTGAAGTGGTCGCGCGAACCTCGTTGCAGGACTGTCGAACTCACGCTCGCACCTGGGATCTATTGCGGCTCACCAAGATGCCGACGGTGCAGGTCGATATCGGTTATCTCACAAACGAATACGATGCTTCGGTACTCACGAACCCGCGGATGCGCGATGTGATCGCCGAGGCCATTCTCATCTCGGTGAAGCGGCTGTATCTGCTCGGCCAGGACGATCAGCCGACGGGCACATACACTTTCGCCGAACTGCTGGCAGAGGAATTGGCCGCAGCCGACCGGATGTAGTGAATTACCTTCTGGCTCACTAGGTTACGAACGACAAAATACTTCCGATACGAGTGCGCCCCTGCCGATCGCGGCAGGGGCGCACTGTTGCTGTATGCGGAATCTCAGGGTGCTCCGACACGGAAGGGGACCGTCAGGGAGGCGGCGGCGAGCAGCTGATCGAGCGCGCGCTCCACATCTTCCTTCCAGCCGTGATCGGAGTCGAGTTCCAAGCGCAGCCGGGGGAAGCGGTGGTGCGGCGCGACCACTTCGAAACCGACGTCCTCCAGGAAGTCCGCCTCGATCATGCAGGTCTCCGGCGAACATCCGGTCGCCTTACCGGCCGAGGCCGCATCCCGGACCGGTGAACCGATCCGCTCCATCAACCGCATCGAGCCGAGCGAACGATCCGACATCGCGGTCGCCGGGGGATCGGTGCGAATGCCGAAGGCCTCCAATGCGCGTACGCCACGACGCACCAGATCGGCCACCACAGCCGTCATGAGGCGGTGAGCTATGTCGGCATCCTGATACGGGAATTCGGACCGCAGCGTGGTCAGCAGGACCGCATCCGGGCTAACCGGCGATGTGGGGAACAGGCCGGCACGCGGTACGGCGCTCGGCGGCGAATACAGCGCACATCCCGCTATGTTGCCGTCCACGTTCGCGACCTGACCGCACGAACCCCACTCCAGCATGACCGTGGACAGCCAGGCCTCCTTCTCGAAGACCGGATCGCTGAATTCGCGGGAGGTCGCGGCCACGGCCGGATCGATCTCCCAGAACACGCAACGCCGCGCATGGGCGGGTAGCCTGTCGAGTCCACCCAAGGTTAGTGCTGTGACGCTGGTCGACACCGCTCTGCTCAGCCTCCAGCTATCCGATTCATCCACACTCACGCTGCATTCACTCGCCAGCAAGAATATGCGATCAAAGCGAACCCGCCTCATTCCACGTCGCTGTGCTGTTGGTAAGGAGCCCCTCCGTAGGCCGATTTTCTGCGCCGTCACAGTGACGTTTCGACGCCGAACACGTGCCTACCGGAAACACACGGCTATTTTTGCCACTTCTGTCACTTGCCGAGCTGCTGCTGCTCCATCATGCCTACGATGCGTTCGAGGTCTTCGACCGAACCGAATTCGACGACGATCTTGCCCTTCCGCTTGCCGAGGCTCACGGTGACGCGAGTGTCGAAGGATTCCGACAGCCGCTCGGCCACATCCTGCAGACCCGGCATATGAATCGGCTTGCGCCGGGGAGCAGGGGGAGCGGCCGTATCCGGATCCCGGTTCGCCAGGGTGACAGCTTCCTCGGTAGCCCGGACCGACAATCCCTCGGCAACGATGCGGGCGGCGAGTACCTCTTGGGCGTCGGCGCCTGCCTCGAGACCGAGCAGCGCCCGAGCGTGCCCGGCGGACAGTACGCCGGCCGCGACCCGGCGCTGCACCGGGATCGGCAGTTTCAACAGGCGAATCATATTCGTCACCACCGGTCGGGATCGACCGATTCGGGTCGCCAATTCCTCATGGGTGACATCGAATTCCTCGAGCAGCTGCTGATAGGCCGCCGCCTCTTCGAGCGGGTTCAGCTGCACCCGATGGATGTTCTCCAAGAGGGCATCCCGCAGCATCGCATCGTCCGCGGTCTCGCGGACAATGGCCGGAATCGCCGCGAGCCCGGCCTCTTGGCAAGCGCGCCAACGACGCTCACCCATGACGATCTGATACTTGTCGACCCCAGGCTCCAGCCGACGCACCACGATGGGCTGCATCAGGCCGAATTCCTTGATGGAGTGCACGAGCTCGGCGAGCGCCTCTTCCTCGAAGACGTGGCGCGGCTGCTTGGGATTCGGTTCGATCTGCTCCGGCGGAATTTCGCGATAGGACGCGCCGCCATCCGACAGCTGCTCATCGCTGGGGTCGGGGACCCGGTGCAGGAAGGCGGAAGCCGGTTGCGGTCCGATCGGATCGACGCCGATGACGACATTGGCTGCGGCGCTACCGAGTCCGGGTGCGGCACCAAGTCCCGGTGTGGCCGCCGGCCCCGTCGGAATCAACGCGGCAAGTCCGCGGCCTAGCCCGCCCTTCTTCGCCTGAGTCATCGGCTACCGACCCTTTCCTCGTTCGTCATTGCGCGCGCTCGGCAGCACCCGGCCGGATCACCGACCGGGAGGCCATCTCGCGACCGGCGTCCAGATAACTCATCGCACCCCGGGAGCCTGGATCATAATCGAGCACCGTCATGCCGTAGCCCGGCGCCTCGGAGACCTTCACACTGCGGGGGATGACCGACTTCAGCACCACATCGCCGAAGTGCCCGCGCACCTCCTCGGCGACCTGGTCGGCCAGCTTGGTCCGACCGTCGTACATCGTGAGAAGCACCGTCGACACGTGTAGTTCGGGATTCAGGTGCGCCTGCACCAGACCGATATTCCGGAGCAATTGCCCCACACCCTCCAGCGCGTAGTACTCGCACTGGATCGGGATCAGCACTTCCTTAGCAGCAACCATTGCGTTGACGGTGAGCAGACCGAGCGACGGCGGGCAGTCGATCATGACGTAATCGATGTCGTACCCGGCAATATTGGCCTCCTGGATGGCGGCCTTGAGCCGTCCCTCCCTGGCCACCATGGAAACCAATTCGATCTCGGCACCGGCCAGATCAATGGTCGCCGGGATGCACAGCAGACGCTCGCTGTGCGGGCTCTGCTGAATCGCATCCATCACCGACACCTCGCCGATGAGGAGCTCATAGCTCGACGGGACACCCGAGTGATGTTCGATGCCCAGGGCGGTGCTGGCATTGCCCTGGGGATCGAGATCGATCACGAGAACCGTCATCCCGGTATGCGCCAGGGCGGCCGCGAGATTCACGGCGGTTGTCGTCTTACCGACGCCCCCCTTCTGATTGGCGATGGTGATGATCCGTTGCTCGTGCGGTTTCGGCACTGTCACCTTTCCTGGATGCAATATCTGGCTTGCACGTTGGGCTTCGGCCGCTATCGGGGTCTCACTGGGGGAGATGTGCCCGAACGGTGTGCTTCCGAATGCCTCCGCATCCAAGGTGCTGGAGTCCAGCATCCCCGGCACGCGCGACGTTGTTTCCCGTGAAACATTCGCCGGACCGCTCGACATAGACAGCTCCTAACGCGAGAACCTCAGATCACGTGCGCCCGACCGAATTCGGCGCCGTGTCATCACTAGCTGTGTCGGATCGAACTTGATGCTCAATCGGGACCGCGGCGCTTGATCGACGAGCGGAGCTCTCGCCGCTGCGACAAACCCACATCCCTCCGTGGCACCAACGCTCACGCCCGACGCTCACTAGCTTGCCAGCACTCAGCGCGATTAGAAAGCTGAATCGCGGCATCGCGCAAAGGACACGCAAATCTGCACAGAATCACATCGCCGCGAACAAGATTGACGCATCCGATTCACCGTTTCACATGAAACATGAACTCCCGGAGCTACACCGAAGTTCTGTTTCACATGAAACATCGGATATGCCTCCGCGCCGCAGGTATCTCACGCAGGTCGCTCTCGTGTCCAATGAGCCTCGCGCAATGGGGATCATCGATTTCCCCATCCGGTGACACCGGATTCAAAACGTCACGTGAAGTTTCGGGTCGAAGTCTGCTGCGCTGCCGTCGCCCAGACGCCTTGTTTCACATGAAACATTGCCGCGAATCGAGAACTGCTACTTCGACTTCCGCGCCGACCTGCCAGCGCGACGCGACGGGCGCTCGGCACGCGGCAGCCGCTCAGCGCTGATCACCAGGGTGGGGGTCGAGACGAGTCCGGCACCGCATTCCAGAACGGTCGCATTTCCCGCGCCCGCCTTCGTCAAAGCCTCACCGTCGCGCTCGAGTTCCTCGGCCGCGCTGACTCCCTTCAGTGCGAGCATCCGTCCATGGTCGCGCAACAGGGGCAGGGACCACTGCGCCAGCTTCGCCAGCGGGGCAACCGCGCGAGAGGTCACCACATCCGCGCCGCCCGCTTCCTTCATCACGCCCGACTGCTCGGCCCGACCGCGTACCACGGTCACATCGAGTCCGGCCGCCTCGATGAATTCGCTCAGAAAGATGGTGCGACGCAACAGCGGCTCGACCAAGGTGATGCGGAGATCCGGACGCGCGATCGCCAATGGGATTCCGGGTAGTCCGGCGCCGCTGCCGATATCGACCACGGTGGTGCCCTCCGCCATCAACTCACCGACCACCGCACAGTTGAGAATGTGTCGATCCCATAGCCTCGGCACCTCGCGGGGACCGATCAGTCCGCGCTCGACACCGGCGGCGGCGAGGGCGGCGCAGTACCGACGCGCGAGATCTAGCCGGTCTCCGAAAACCACCGCGGCCGCGGCCGGGGGCTCCAGCTCATTCGGCAACGCGGTGATGCCACCGAGATCTCGTTCCACGTGAAACATCCTTCCGAAATCGAGTCGATAGTGCGGCAATGGGGCCAGGGCAGGGGAGCGCATCCAAGACATAAAGAGGGCCTCCGGTCCGAAGACCGGAGGCCCTAATCCAATCACAGCGCGCGATTCAGGCAGGCACCACGACAACGTGCCGATTGGGCTCCACGCCCTCGCTCTCGCTGCTGACACCGTCGACAGCGGCGACGGCGTCGTGCACGATCTTCCGCTCGAACGGAGTCATCGGCGTCAGCGGCTCCGGCTTACCGGATTCCAGCACTCGCTGCGCGGCGGCGGTGCCGAGCGCACTCAACTCCGAGCGACGCTTAGCGCGCCAGCCGGCTACATCGAGCATGAGCCGACTGCGCACGCCGGTGGCCTGCTGCACGGCCAGGCGGGTCAACTCCTGCAGTGCGTCGAGCACCTCGCCGTTGCGGCCGACCAGCTTCGAGAGATCCCGGCCGCCGTCGATGCTCACGATGGCGCGATCACCCTCGACATCGAGATCGATATCGCCGTCGAAGTCGAGCACATCGAGCAACTGCTCGAGGTAGTCGCCCGCGATTTCACCCTCTTCGATAAGAGCTTCCTCGGCATCGTTCGCGGCCTCGGTGGATTCGGCCCCCGCCTCGGCTTCGCCGTTCACCATCGTCGTCGTCGCCACAGTGGCGTCCCCTCCGTCGGTTTCAACAGTCATTTGATTTCCTTCGTCTGCTCATCGCGCGCGACCGGCGACCGGCGCCGATCGGAGAACGCGAACAGGGTTGCTCAGAGATCCCGCAGGCGCGCGATGTGTCAGCGCCGTCGCTTCTGGTTGGGTCGCCCACGGTTGCCCGGTCGCTTCTGCCCGCCCGAGCGCCGCTGTCCCGCCTTGGTCGGGGACTTCGCGGTGCCGTTCGTCGACGGCGGCGCGTCAACCGCATCCACGGCGGTATCGGCATCCGCATCGACGGGCGTCGCGTCGGAAGGCGACTGCTTCTTCTTCACATTGACCGGTTTGGCACCAGGCTTCGGCGCGTTCTGTGCGCGCTGCTCCAGCTTCTGCTGCTTCTTTATTTCCTCTTCCTTCGCCATGCGGCCGAAGACGAGGTGCTGCTGTCCGTAGGTCCAGATGTTATTGGACACCCAGTAGAGCAGGATGGCGATCGGCAGGAAGGGGCCACCGACCAGCACGCCGAGCGGGAACACCCACAGCGCGAGCTTGTTCATCATGGCCGACTGCGGGTTGGCCGCGGCCTCCGGACTCTGCCGGGCAACCGAGGCGCGCGCGTTGAAATGCGTCGCCAGACCGGCGATCACCATCAGCGGGATGGAGACCAGCGCGATGCTCAGCTTGGTCGGCACGCCGCCGTAATCAGCGAAGGCCTGCAACTGGCTCGGCGGGCTGGTGATGTAGGCCGAGATGGGGGCGCCGAAGATACGGGCGCTCAGGAAGGACTGGACGTCGGTGGCGCTGAAGACATAGTTCGGCGTATGCGCATTGTCGTAGGCCGACATGCTGAGCTGGCCGATGCCGGTGCCGGTGCGGTTGAACGAGCGCAGCACATGGAACAGCCCAAGGAAGACCGGCACCTGCGCCAGGATCGGCAGGCAGCCCATCAACGGGTTGAAGCCGTGATCCTTCTGCAGCTTCTGCATCTCGGTCGCCATCTTCTGGCGATCGTTCTTGTACTTCTTCTGCAGCTCCTTGATCTGGGGCTGCAGCTCCTGCATCTGCTTGGTGGTGCGCACCTGCTTGACGAACGGCTTGTAGAGCACCAGGCGCAACGTGAATACCAGGAACACCACCGCCAGTGCCCAGGTGAGTCCGTTGTCCGCGCCGAACGCGAACCCGAAGACCCGATGCCAGAACCAGAGGATCCAGGACACCGGATAATAAATGAAGTCGAGCACGGCTCTATGCACTCCCGTCGTTCGTATCGCCGATCACCGCGCGCGGTGATCCTTTACAAGCGTGTGGCGCCGACTCCTGCTGGCCGGCGGCTGACTCGTTCCGTTCGCGTGTTTTTCGCTCCGGAACGGGATCCCACCCACCAGGGTGCCAGGGTGCGCATTTCGCCAATCGCACGACCGTCAATCCGAGGCCGACGAACAGGCCACGGGTGCGTAACGCGGTCACCGCGTACTCGCTACAGGTCGGGGTGAAACGACACACCGGCAGGCGCATGGGGGAGACATACGTCCGGTAGAGCTCGATCAGGAAGATCACCGTGTTCGCGGGTAGCCGAGCAACGGTGGAACGTGCACTCATCCCGCACCGGCCACGGTAGCCGATGGGCGGACGATATCGAGCTTGCGCAGCGCGCCACGCAGCTGGCGGAGCAACTCCGTCGCGTCGGCGGTGGCGGCGCCGGGCAATGCGCGGATCACGATGTCGGTATTTGCGGGCAGCTCGGCGATCACCTGACCGCACATATGACGCAGGCGGCGGGCGACGCGGTGACGAATCACCGCGTTGCCCACCGCCTTGCTGACAATCAATCCGAACCGCGGACCGCCCACGCGGACCAACGATCCGGCCTCAGCCGCATCGCTTCGTCGTCCACTCGCGCCCATAGTTCCGTCATACCCGTGCACGAGCGCGTGTACGACCAGATCTCGCCTCCCGATTCGCTGGCCGCGGCGCACCGTCCGGGAGAAGTCGGCACGATGATGCAACCGATACGGCTCAGGCAACACCCGAGCGTCCGAGAGCGAGGATCAGGCAGTGAGGGACTTGCGGCCCTTGCCGCGTCGCGCGGAAACGATGGCGCGACCAGCGCGGGTGCGCATCCGGAGACGGAAGCCGTGGACCCGCGCCCGACGACGGTTGTTCGGCTGGAACGTCCGCTTGCCCTTGGCCACGGTCAACACTCCTCGAGTAGGTGGGCGCCGTTCGGCGCCCAAAGCTTGTTGGTGATACGTCTTTGCGCGATGAATCGCGAGGTGGTCATCATCGATGCGCGTCGGTCCTGGCGCACGAGGTCGATATGACCTGACACGGTCAGCACAGGACCGCCACCGCACCAAGGGGTGACTGTACGAGGGTACTGATCGGCAAAGTGCGGGTCAAACTCGGCCCACCGGTCATGCGGCCTGCATGGGAACGCTGCACCGGAGTCACGCATCCTGGGTATAACCGTGAGTTCGTCCACACCCCTAGCCGTGGACCGGTGCACCGGCTAGCGTATGTAGCCAGAAGATTGCTGTAGAATCGCAGGTCCAGGCCGTATAGCCGCGAAGCGCAACCTTGTTTCACATTTCCCCAGGGTTCTCCACATCTGTGGATAATTGTGTGGAAAGACCCCTGGAGTGGCATATTCGTAGGGCCGACGGTGCCACGCCGCGGCCCGGATGGGGGACCCGGGCAGCGTCCGAACCGGTTACGGACGTACGCGGAATCACAACATCGACTCAGCCACGGCCGATACTCCGCAGGCTCCGACCGTCTGCTCCTATCGCCTACTTCCGGGGAGGAAACTGCATGGACGACGAGCAGAACGTGTTGGCCACCGTGTGGCCGGAGGTGGTCGCCGAACTCACCACCGGCTCGGCCGATGGTGCCATCCCGCCAGTGTCCCGGGCACAGCAGGCCTGGCTCAAACTGGTCAAGCCGCTGACCGTGGCGCAGGGATTCGCATTGCTCTCGGTGCCATCGTCGTTGGCCCAGGAGGCCATCGAACGCGATCTGCGGGAACCCATTCTGCGCTCGCTCGGCCGTCGTCTCGGTCCGCAGGTCGAGGGCCTCGGCGTCCGGATCGCGGCGCCGGCGACGCAGCCGACCGAACGCCCTGGCAATAATCCCCGTCACGCGCGCATGACGAGTCGGCCCGAGCGTGGCCGCGACAGCGGTCGCGGTCCGGCGGGCTATCCCGCCCCCGACTATCCCGGACGCAACGACTACGCCCCGCCGCGTTATGCACAGCCCAACGATTACCCGGCGGCGCCCGAATACTCGTCCGGACCGGAGTACTCGGCGGCACCCGACTATGAGGCCGCACCCGAATACGCGGGCCCACCCGAGTACCTGCCGGTGCCCGGATACGAAGTGGCGGGGGAGTACCCGACCGACGAATACCCGAGCCGCGGCGAATATCCGAGCCAGACCAATGGCGAACGGCATGAGCCGCCCGCGACTCGCCGCGAATCCGGACTCCCGCCGCGACGCGATTCGGTGCCGCCCGGCCAGGAGTCTCTGTTCAATCCGGAGCCGACACCGGAACCGGTGCGGGCGCAGAGCCGTGCGCCGATGCGGGAGCCGGTATCGGCACGGGAATCCCGGCCGGGCACCGATCCGGCCATCGCGGCCGCGCACGAATCGGTCCGCGAGCCGATCTCGGACAACTCGCACGACAACGAACCCGTCGTCAATGTCCGTAATTCGTGGCCGACCTACTTCACCAAGTCGCAGGAGAATCCGGCGCCGTCGAATTCCTCGGCGAGCCTGAATGCCAAGTACACCTTCGAGACCTTCGTCATCGGCGCGTCCAATCGCTTCGCGCACGCCGCGGCCGTCGCGATCGCGGAGGCGCCCGCGCGCGCCTACAACCCGCTGTTCGTCTGGGGCGCCTCGGGTCTCGGCAAGACCCATCTGCTGCACGCGGCCGGACACTATGCCCAGCGGCTGTTCCCCGGCATGCGGGTGAAGTACGTATCGACCGAGGAATTCACCAACGACTTCATCAACAGTCTGCGGGACGACCGCAAGGTGGCATTCAAGCGCCGCTACCGCGAGACCGACATTCTGCTGGTCGACGACATCCAGTTCATCGAGGGCAAAGAAGGTATCCAGGAGGAGTTCTTCCACACCTTCAACACCCTGCACAACGCCAACAAGCAGATCGTGGTGTCCTCCGATCGGCCGCCCAAACAGCTGGCCACACTGGAGGAACGGCTGCGGACCCGGTTCGAATGGGGCCTGATCACCGATGTGCAGCCGCCGGAGTTGGAGACGCGCATCGCGATTCTGCGCAAGAAGGCGCGGATGGATCGGCTCGACGTGCCGCACGACGTGCTGGAACTGATCGCCAGTCGGGTCGAGCGCAATATCCGCGAGCTGGAAGGTGCGCTGATCCGGGTGACGGCCTTCGCCTCGCTGAACGGCCAGCCACTGGATCTGCCGTTGGCCGAGGTCGTACTGCGCGATCTCATGCCGGATACCGCGACGCTGGAGATCAACGCGGCGACGATCATGGCCGTCACCGCCGAATACTTCAACACCACGCTCGAGGAGCTGACCGGGCCGGGTAAGGCCCGGCCGCTGGCACAGGCCCGGCAGATCGCCATGTATCTGTGCCGGGAACTAACGGATCTATCGCTACCCAAGATCGGCCAGGCCTTCGGTCGCGACCACACCACGGTCATGTACGCGGAGAAAAAAGTGCGCAAGGAGATGACCGAGCGGCGCCGCGTGTACGACCAAGTACAAGAACTAACAGCCCGGATTAAACAGCGTTCGCGCTGACCGGGCACTAACACCTCAGCACCGCCCCTGACCTGGGGCGGTGCTTTTTTATGCCCTGTGGAGTCCTCGAGGAATTCTTGTGGAGTCCTCGAGGAAACTCCGAGTTGTGCACCGGTTCGTCCACAGGCTGTGCGGATGATCGTGGATCCATTGCTAACAGGTGTGGAATCAACAGAGTCCACAGCCGTATCCACACACAGGCTCTGACCAGCGACGGGCTCGGTCAGCGGCTTGGGGAATCCTCGAGGAGTCCATGTGGAGTCCTCGAGGATTCCTCGAGCTGTCCACGATTCGGTGCACACGTGTGAACAACCTGGTGAATCAGGTGGAACAACTCGAGGAGCGCTCGAGGATGAATGGGGGACAAACCCGCAACGTCCACAACCCCCGTCCGTTCATCCTCGAGTCACCCAGCGGTCATCCCCACCGCACCACGCCCCCGGACCTGCGGATTCGGCCGCAGTCCACAGATTCCACAGTGCCTACTACTACTTCAGTTCTTCTTCTAGAAGATCTCTCTTGAAAACAGGATGTGTGGAAAGTCGATCGGTGAGCATCGGCACCCGAGCCACTCGCCGAGACAAGCAAGGAGAAGAGGGGCGACACATCCGCGCGATTCACCCGCACCTGTTCTCCTTGCTCGATATTTCGCAGCACGGATCGTGTTCGCTACACAGAACAACCGGAGGGTCGGACTAGGTTCAGCTGGTCCGGACGAGTACGGTTCAATGTCGGTCGCCTATGCCAGACTTGCAAGGCGGCAGGTGCAGCACCCCCTTTCGAGAATCAACGCTGACGAAGCCGACAGAGATCACGGAACCGGGAGAGGACAGAACGGGCGATGGAGCTGGCGAGTATGAAATTTCGGGTCGCCCGAGAGGATTTCGCCGAGTCCGTTGCATGGGTGGCACGCAGCCTCCCGTCGCGGCCTCCGGTCCCGGTACTCGGCGGCGTACTGCTCGTGGCAGGCGAGGACGGACTGACCGTCTCCGGCTTCGACTACGAGGTCTCCGCGCAGATGCGCGTCGCGGCCGAGGTCGCCGGACCCGGCGAGGTGCTCGTCTCCGGCCGACTGCTTGCCGATATCACCAAGGCGCTGTCCAATAAGCCCGTCGATGTCGCCATCGACGGCACCCGCGTGCTGATCACCTGTGGCAGTGCGAAGTTCTCGCTGCCGACCATGCCGGTCGAGGACTATCCCCAGCTGCCCGAGGTGCCGCAGCAGACCGGCGAGTTGAGCGTCGATGTCTTCGCCGAGGCGGTCGGCCAGGTCGCGGTCGCCGCCGGACGCGACGACACGCTGCCGATGCTCACCGGTATCCGAGTCGAGATCGAGGGACCGCAGGTCGTGCTCGCGGCCACCGACCGATTCCGGTTGGCGGTCCGGCACATCGAATGGCAGCCCACCCGCACCGATATCGAGACCTCGGTGCTGATTCCGGCCCGGACACTGTCGGAGGCCGCGAAGACGCTGGGTCCCTCCGATGCTCCCGTACAGCTTTCGCTCGGCACCGGCAGTGGTGCGGACGGTCTGCTCGGTATCGTGAATGCGGGCCGCCGGACCACCACCCGGCTGCTCGATGCGGAATTCCCCAAGTTCCGCCAATTGCTCCCCAAGGAGCACACCTCGATCGCGACCCTCCCGGTCGCCACACTGACCGACGCCATCAAGCGCGTCGCGCTGGTCGCCGAGCGCGGTGCACAAGTGCGGCTGGAATTCACCGACGAGGGGCTGCTGCTCTCGGCGGGTGGCGATGACGCGGGTCGCGCCGAGGAGTGGCTGGAGGCCGAATTCCGCGGTGAGTCACTGACAATCGCGTTCAATCCGGGCTACCTCATCGACGGACTCTCCGCGCTGCACGCCGATCGGGTCACCTTCGGCTTCACCACGCCGAGCCGTCCCGCGGTGCTGCTGCCCGCGAGCGACGAGGAACTCAAGGTGACGGAGTCCGGTGCGTTCGTCGCACTGGAGAGTCCGTACATCTACCTGTTGATGCCGGTTCGGTTGCCGGGCTGAGCATCGGCGGCGATGCGATTTATCCACAGTTCGTCCACAGACAGTGGATGGACCACAAGATGTTGTGGTTTGCGCCCGATTCGTCGCCAGCAGCGGCAGAAAACGGCGATGACGACGGCCGGAGCGGAGTAGACGGGTGTTCATCCGGACGCTGTCACTGCGCGACTTCCGCTCCTGGGAGCACGCCGAGCTCGAATTATCCCCAGGCCGAACGGTTTTTCTGGGGGCCAATGGCAACGGCAAAACGAACCTGCTCGAGGCGGTCGGCTACCTCGCCACCCTGGGCTCCCATCGGGTCGCCGCCGACGCACCGCTGATCCGTATCGGCACCGAACGTGCCAGGATCGGCGCGACCGTCGTGAACGCGGGCCGCGAACTGCGCATTGATCTCGAATTGAACCAGGGCGCCGCGAATCGGGCGCAGATCAACCGATCTCCGGTGCGCAGGCCGCGAGAAATCCTCGGCATTCTGCAGACGGTGCTCTTCGCACCGGAGGACCTTGCCCTGGTCCGCGGCGATCCGGGTGAGCGGCGGCGCTTCCTCGACGAGTTGTGCACAGCCAGGTTGCCGCGGCTGGCCGCCGTGCGCGCCGACTACGACCGGGTGCTGCGACAGCGCTCGGCCCTGTTGAAATCCGCTGGGCGCCAAGCTCGCTCGAAGGCAGAACTCAGCACCCTGGATGTATGGGACGGGCATTTGGCGGCGCACGCCTCGGTGCTGCTCGCACAGCGACTGCGCCTGGTGCACGATTTGTATCCCTATCTCGCACAGGCGTACTCGTCGATCGCACCCGAATCACGCCCCGCCGCAATCGGCTACCGCAGCGCGAGCCTGCCACCCGAGTTCCTGGTTCCGGCGCGCGCACCGCAGCCCGATGACGTCGAGGCGCTGGAGGCGAATATGCTGCGCGAACTGGCGGCGGCGCGGCCGAAGGAATTGGAGCGGGGGGTTTGTCTGGTCGGCCCGCACCGCGACGATCTGGATCTGATGCTCGGCACTGCCCCTGCGAAAGGCTTTGCCAGCCACGGTGAGTCGTGGTCGTTCGCACTGGCGCTGCGGCTGGCGGCGTTCGAACTGCTGCGCGCCACCGGCGCCGAACCGGTACTGCTGCTCGATGACGTATTCGCCGAACTCGATCGCCGCCGACGCACGGCGCTCGCCGAGGTTGCGGCCGGTGCCGAACAGGTGCTGATCACCGCCGCGGTCCCCGAGGATGTGCCCGTGGAACTTTCCGCGGTTCCGCTCCAAGTTGAAACGAACGGCGGTGCGGACGGCCGCGTCTCCCGAATCGCCGACCGGGAATCCGACGCCGCCACCGGTTGATCGGGCACCGTCGGATGCCTGTCGTGTCGGTAAGATCAGCGCCGATTCCAATGCGACGCGTCGGCAACCAACGCGCGAACGGCGGCGGGGAGAGAGGCGGACCTCGTGAGCGAGCGTCAGCGAGTGAACCATCAACACAGCGCGCAATCGCGCACGACGAAGCCGAGCGCCAGCGAGGCGAAGTCGTGAGCGAGCGTCAGCGAGTGAACCATCAACACAGCGCGCAATCGCGCACGACGAAGCCGAGCGCCAGCGAGGCGAAGTCGTGAGCGATCCGGCAGCGTCGAATGCTTCCGCATCCGAGCCGGAACCAGAGTTGCGCGGTATCGATCTGGCGCGGCGTGCGCTGGAGGAGGCGCGGGCTGCCGCCAAGGCGAGCGGTAAATCGGTGGGGCAGGGCCGGGCATCGCCGCGTCGGCTGCGCACCGGAGCCCGCCGTCGCACCGGCTGGTCCGGCGCGCGGCCCGATGACCGTGACCCGCAACCGCTTTCGAGCCTGGCGGGCGCGATCGCGAAGAATCGGGGCTGGTCGGCCAAGGTCGCCGAGGGCATGGTCTTCGGCCGCTGGGCCGGTGTGGTCGGCGAGGACATCGCCTCCCACGCGACCCCGATGACATTGAAGGACGGCGTGCTGAGCATCGCCGCCGAGTCCACGGCGTGGGCCACCCAGCTGCGCATGCTGCAGGGGCAGATCCTGGCGAAGATCAATGCGGCGGTGGGACAGGGCGTGGTCACATCGTTGAAGATCACCGGTCCGGCGGCACCGAGCTGGCGCAAGGGTGAGCGGCACATCAAAGGCCGAGGTCCACGGGACACCTACGGATAAGCGACAGTCCGACGGAAAGATCAGTTTCACGTGGAACGCTGCGGCCGTCGTGCGCGAGTCCGCCACGTAGGCTGAACTATGCGCCGGCCACCCGCGCACCAGGCCCCGATTACGGCTCCGCCACACAGGCAACTCTCAGGCCGAATCTGATGGACTCAAAGGGGTTGAAGGCGGAGCCGACCCGTGGTCGACCGATTTCTCGCATCCACGGAGCCGTCAGGGGTGTCGTAGGTGCATTGTGGCTTGGGTCTACCAGTAGGATGGTGGGGTAACTAGCGGCGAACCTTTCGGCGCGTTCCGTACAGCTCGCGCGTGGACCCGTATTTCACGACAAGAATCAGACCGGGCCCACGCGTGCTGTCCGACCGCTGCGCCAGGGATCAGCAAGTAAGGAGAGCTACCGACCAGTGGCTGCCATGGACTCCAACGCAGACGGCTCGAACAAGCCCAAGTCAGGCAATTACGGTGCCGAATCCATCACCGTCCTCGAAGGTCTCGAAGCCGTTCGCAAGCGGCCCGGTATGTACATCGGCTCCACGGGTGAGCGCGGTCTGCATCACCTGATCTGGGAGGTCGTCGACAACTCGGTCGACGAGGCGATGGCCGGATACGCGACGCAGGTGGATGTGACCCTGCTGGCGGACGGTGGCGTCGAGGTGATCGACGACGGCCGCGGTATCCCGGTGGCCATGCACGCCCAGGGTGTGCCCACCATCGAGGTCGTCATGACCCAGCTGCACGCCGGCGGCAAGTTCGACTCCGATTCCTATGCGGTGTCGGGCGGTCTGCACGGTGTCGGCATCTCCGTGGTGAACGCGCTCTCCAGCCGCCTCGAGGCGGATGTGGACGTGGACGGGTACCACTGGACGCAGGAATACAAGGATTCCAAGCCCGGCAAGCTGATGCAGGGCGATTCGACCAAGCGCACCGGCACCACGATTCGCTTCTGGGCCGACCCGAATATCTTCGAAACCACCACCTACAACTTCGAGACGGTCGCGCGCCGCCTGCAGGAGATGGCATTCCTGAACAAGGGCCTCACCATCACCCTGACCGACGAGCGGGTGGCCGAGAGCGACGTCATCGACGAGGTGGTGAGCGATACCGCCGAGGCGCCCAAGCATGCCGATCCGGATTCGCCGGAGGCGCCGGTCGTGCACAAGGTGAAGACGCGGACCTATCACTACCCCGGCGGTCTCGAGGATTTCGTCCGGCACATCAACCGGACCAAGCAGCCGATCCACAATTCGGTCGTCGGGTTCACCGGCAAGGGCACCGGGCACGAGCTCGAGGTCGCCATGCAGTGGAACTCCGGCTACTCGGAGTCGGTGCACACCTTCGCCAACACCATCAACACCCATGAGGGTGGCACCCACGAAGAGGGCTTCCGCGCGGCGCTGACCACGGTGGTCAACAAGTACGCCAAGGACAAGAAGCTCCTCAAGGAGAAGGATGCCAACCTCACCGGTGACGATATCCGGGAGGGCCTGGCCGCCATCGTGAGTGTGAAGGTCAGCGAGCCGCAGTTCGAGGGCCAGACCAAGACCAAGCTCGGCAACACCGAGGTGAAGTCGTTCGTGCAGCGTGCCTGTAACGAGCACCTCTCGCATTGGTTCGAGGCCAACCCGGCCGATGCGAAGACCATCGTCAACAAGGCGGTCTCCTCGGCACAGGCCCGCGTAGCCGCGCGCAAGGCCCGCGAGTTGGTGCGTCGTAAGAGCGCCACCGACCTTGGCGGGCTGCCCGGCAAGCTGGCCGACTGCCGCTCCAAGGATCCGAGCAAGTCCGAGATCTACATCGTGGAGGGCGACTCCGCCGGTGGCTCGGCCAAATCCGGCCGCGACTCGATGTACCAGGCGATCCTGCCGCTGCGCGGCAAGATCATCAATGTCGAGAAGGCCCGCATCGACCGCGTCCTCAAGAACAACGAGGTCCAGTCGATCATCACCGCCTTCGGCACCGGCATCCACGACGAATTCGATATCGCCAAGCTGCGGTATCACAAGATCGTGCTGATGGCCGACGCCGACGTGGACGGCCAGCACATCTCGACCCTGCTGCTGACGCTGCTGTTCCGCTTCATGCGGCCGCTGGTCGAGCACGGGCACGTGTACCTCGCGCAGCCGCCGCTGTACAAGCTCAAGTGGCAGCGCTCCGAACCGGAGTTCGCCTACTCCGATCGCGAGCGCGACGGCCTGCTCGAGGCGGGTCTCGCCGCGGGCAAGAAGATCAACAAGGACGACGGTGTCCAGCGCTACAAGGGTCTCGGCGAAATGAACGCCAAGGAGCTCTGGGAGACCACCATGGATCCCTCGGTGCGGGTACTGCGTCAGGTCACCCTGGACGATGCCGCCGCGGCCGACGAGCTGTTCTCCATCCTGATGGGTGAGGACGTCGAGGCACGTCGCAGCTTTATCACCCGCAATGCCAAGGACGTTCGCTTCCTCGACGTGTAACCGGCGTGACGCGTATTCCACGTCCGGTGCCAAAGGAGACTTTTAGATGACTGAAACCACGCTGCCACCCAACGGCGGAGCGGGTGACCGGATCGAGCCGGTCGATATCCAGAACGAAATGCAAAGCAGCTACATCGATTACGCGATGAGCGTCATCGTGGGCCGCGCGCTGCCCGACGTCCGCGACGGCCTCAAGCCGGTGCATCGGCGCGTGCTCTACGCGATGTACGACAACGGTTACCGGCCCGACCGCGGCTATGTGAAGTCCGCCCGCCCGGTCGCCGAGACCATGGGCAACTACCACCCGCACGGTGACGCGTCGATCTACGACACCCTGGTCCGCATGGCCCAGCCGTGGTCGCTGCGCTATCCGCTGGTCGACGGTCAGGGCAACTTCGGCTCCCGCGGCAATGACGGCGCGGCCGCCATGCGGTACACCGAATGCCGCCTGACCCCGCTGGCCATGGAGCTGCTGCGCGAAATCGACCACGATACGGTCGATTTCACGCCGAACTACGACGGTCGCTCACAGGAGCCGACCGTTCTCCCCAGCCGCGTGCCCAACCTGTTGATGAACGGCAGCAACGGCATCGCGGTCGGCATGGCGACCAATATCCCGCCGCACAACCTCAACGAGTTGGCCGAGGCGATCTACTGGGCGCTGGAGAACTACGACGCCGACGAAGAGGCGACGCTGGCGGCCTGTATGGAGCGGGTCAAGGGTCCGGACTTCCCGACCTACGGCCTCATCGTCGGTAATCAGGGCATCCAGGATGCCTACACCACCGGTCGTGGCTCGATCCGGATGCGCGGTGTGGTCGAGATCGAAGAGGACAACCGCGGCCGCACCACGATCGTCATCACCGAGCTGCCGTACCAGGTCAACACCGACAACTTCATCAACTCCATCGCGGAGCAGGTGAAGGACGGCAAGATCGCGGGCATCTCCGATATCCACGACGAGTCCTCGGACCGCGCGGGTATGCGGATCGTGGTCACCATCAAGCGCGACGCCGTTGCCAAGGTGGTGCTGAACAACCTCTACAAGCACACCCAGCTGCAGACCAGCTTCGGCGCCAACATGCTCTCGATCGTCGATGGCGTGCCGCGCACGCTGCGACTGGATCAGATGATCCGGCTCTACGTCGAACATCAGTTGGAAGTCATCATCCGGCGTACCAGGTACTTGCTGCGCAAGGCCGAGGAACGCGCCCACATCCTGCGTGGTCTGGTCAAGGCGCTGGACGCGCTGGACGAGGTCATCGCGCTGATCCGGCGTTCGGCCAACACCGACACCGCCCGCACCGGCCTGATGCAGTTGCTGGATATCGACGAGATCCAGGCCACCGCCATCCTCGATATGCAGCTGCGCAGGCTGTCCGCCCTGGAGCGGCAGAAGATCGTCGACGAGTTGGCCAAGATCGAGGCCGAAATCGCCGACCTGAAGGACATTCTCGAAAAGCCGGAGCGCCAGCGCGCGATCGTGCGCGACGAGCTGGTCGAGATCGTCGAGAAGTACGGCGACGAGCGGCGCACCAAGATCGTGGCCAATGACGGCGATATGGCCGATGAGGATCTCATCGCCCGCGAGGATGTGGTCGTCACCGTCACCGAGACCGGTTACGCCAAGCGCACCAAGACCGACCTGTACCGCAGCCAGAAGCGCGGCGGCAAGGGTGTGCAGGGTGCGGGTCTCAAGCAGGACGACATCGTCAAGCACTTCTTCATCAGCTCCACGCACGACTGGCTGCTGTTCTTCACCAATAAGGGCCGGGTGTACCGGGCCAAGGCCTACGAACTGCCCGAGGCCAGCCGGACCGCGCGCGGTCAGCATGTCGCGAATCTGCTGGCCTTCCAGCCGGATGAGAAGATCGCCCAGATCATCCAGATCAAGGGCTACGAAGATGCGCCCTATCTGGTACTCGCCACCAAGAACGGCCTGGTCAAGAAGTCGAAGCTGTCCGATTTCGACTCCAACCGCAGCGGCGGCATCGTCGCGGTGAACCTGCGCGACGACGACGAATTGGTCGGCGCCGTCCTGTGCTCGGCCGATGACGATCTGCTGCTGGTTTCGGCGCGCGGCCAGTCGATCCGCTTCTCCGCCACCGATGAGGCACTGCGTCCGATGGGCCGCGCCACCTCCGGTGTGCAGGGCATGCGGTTCAATGCCGACGATGAACTGTTGTCGCTCAATGTGGTTCGCGCCGAAACCTATCTGCTCGTCGCGACCTCCGGCGGTTATGCCAAGCGGACCGCGATCGAGGAGTACACCCCGCAGGGTCGCGGCGGTAAAGGTGTATTGACTATCCAATACGACACCAAGCGTGGCACCCTGGTCGGTGCACTCATCGTCGACGACGAGGATGAGTTGTATGCGATCACGTCCGGCGGTGGTGTTATCCGGACGGCGGCGAAGCAGGTTCGTAAGGCTGGACGACAGACCAAGGGCGTGCGATTGATGAACCTCGCCGATGGCGATACGTTGCTTGCTATCGCGCGCAATGCCGACGAACCAGATCCTGATTCGCTCGTCGGCGGAGACGGCGACACCGGTTCCTCTGAGCAGTAACCCCACAGCGGCGGCAACGAACGGATCTAAGGATTCCCATTGACCACGAATCAGCCGAACGACGAGCGGCACCAGACGAACGGTGTAACCGAACGTATCGCACCGTCACCGATTCCGCCGCGGCCGATCCCCCGGCCGGTCGCATCGGCCGAGAACGGCCAGCCGAGTGGCCCGCAGGGAGGGGCCCAGCCGCACGAAATGCACAGCCAGCAAGGCGAAGTCGCGTTCAAGGCGCCGGAGCCGAGCTCGGGTGCGGACGGGCGTGAGGCATTCGATCAGCGGGCGGCTCGGCCGGGTAACCCAGGCGAGCCGGCCGCGCCGGAAGCAGGCGACCGCTCGGCATCGAACGGTGGCGGCCAGTCGCCCTTCCAGGAGGGCTGGTCGCAGCTGCCGCAGCGGGAGCCGCAGTCGAACCTGTATCGCCCCGGACAGTCGCCGGTGACCGGTCGCCCGAATTCCACCGGCGGTGGGTTCGGCGGTGGAGGGCTCAGCGGCGGCGGCACCGGTGGTGCCGGTGGCCTCGGTGGTGGTGGCGGCGGTCTCGGTGGCGGCAATGCCCGCACCACCGCGGATCTCGCGGCCAAGGCGGCGCGCAAGGAAGCGGCGATGGTGAAGTCCGTCGGCATCGACGGACCGACCCGCAGCATCGCCCGCCCGGAATTGATCAAGGACATGCCGGACCTGTCCGACATCCGGCACCCGCTGCCCGTCGAAACCCCGGGCCCGCAGTCCGTACCGGTCTCGCCCGCGGTTCCGGTCGCCGTCGCGGCGGCCGTCGCGTCCGGTGAGCCATTGCGGGCCACGGTGCAGATCCGCCGGATCGACCCGTGGTCGACGCTGAAGATCTCGCTGGTGATCAGCGTGGCCATGTTCTTCGTGTGGATGCTCGCGGTCGGTCTGCTCTACATCGTGCTCGAGGGCATGGGTGTGTGGGAGCGGCTCAACAGCACCTTCACCGATATGGTCTCCTCCGACAGCGGCTCGGTCGGGTTGGTCGATGCCGGTTCGGTATTCGGCTACGCGGGCGTCATCGGGCTGATCAATGTGGTGCTTTTCACTGCATTGGCGACCGTCGGCGTCTTCATCTACAACCAGTGCTGTGACCTCGTCGGCGGCATCCAGGTGACCCTGGCCGACCCCGACTAGAACGGTGTCCACGCGGCCGGTCACTGTCCTCGCGCAGGGCGGTGACCGGCCGTTTTGGTCTTCGGCGGGCGGGTAAGGTAATCTCGTGCCTCGGTTCGGTTAGCAGCTCCGGCGGGTAATCCGAGCAGGAAATAAGGGCCTATAGCTCAGGCGGTTAGAGCGCTTCGCTGATAACGAAGAGGTCGGAGGTTCAAGTCCTCCTAGGCCCACTCCCGAACATCACAGTAGGGTGGGAATCATGAAAATTCTTCTCACGGTCGGTGTCGTGGTCGCGGTTCTCATCGGAATCACCAAGCTGCGCAAGCGCGACGATGCGGACCTGTGGCACGAAGTCACCACCCGCTGAACTGTCTTCGGACAGTAGGGATTCGGGGCCTTAGCTCAATTGGCAGAGCACTGCCTTTGCAAGGCAGGGGTTAGGGGTTCGATTCCCCTAGGCTCCACAAACTGGGAGGCGAGTGCTCGCGGGGAGCGCTCGCCTTTGTTTGTTCCGCGTATTTTGTGGGGGCGAAGCCCCCACCACCCCACCCGGAGGGGCTTCCGCCCCCGGACCCCCCACTTCTGGTTCGCCTCTCCAGACGGCGTGCCCAGCTCCGGGACCTCTCACTTGGCTCGCTTGCCCAGTACCGCGCTCGGCCCCTGCACCTCGCTCACCCTTCAGATGCCGCAACCGGTGGACTGTCGGAGTGCGCCCCCTGGCGGCCGTACGTCGACGAGATCGTTTACGGGTGACTGGAGCCGCTTTCGAGCAATTCGCGCAGGAAACAGAGGGGGCAGATGGGATCGAAAGGAGCTGTCACCTCGGTTCGGGTGGGCGGTGTGGATTCCGGCGCAAGCCCGTCCGGGGACGTTGCGGCTGTCGCCGTCGGCAGACCGATCGTGAGCGAAATCGCCCCGGCGGCAAATGCACTGAGCATGGCACGGTTCAAGAGGTCCTCCACTTCGATGAAATCGAGCCTCCACAATGTTCTCACTGCCCGCAGTGTTCGAGGCGGCATCGTTTATCGATGGGTCACATCTGGCTCGCGTGCCCGGCCCAGCCCGTCGGTTGTGGTTGCGAGGTGGCCACTTCAGAGGTGCCGCCACGGGGCCGACCGGGGCTGGCTAGACCGTTGAAAACTGTGGCTCGCCCAGGTTGTCGGGTTCGGTCCACGGGGCGGTCAGGTCCGCTGTGTCGGAAATCTTTACGGCTTCGGTAGCGATCTCGACGGTGGTCGAGAGGTGGACGGGGAGGGTGGTCAGGCCTCGGATGAGGAGGCTCTTGCGCCACGTCAGGTCAGTGGCCGGTACGTCGAGTGACATTGCGGGGATGCGGGCCAGTAGGCGGGTGAGCGCGATGGTTGCTTCCATGCGGGCCAGGGCGCCGCCGATGCAGTAGTGGATGCCGTGGCCGAATGCGATATTCCGGGTGTCGCTGCGGTTGAGGTCGAATCGGCTCGGATCGGTGAATCGGTTCGGGTCGCGGTTGGCTGCGGCGATGGAGATGATGATGAATTCGTCCGCTTCGATGTCTTGGTTTCCCAAGGTGATCGGGGCGGTCGTGTAGCGGGCCGTGCCGAAGTGGACCGGGCCCTGGTAACGGAGGGTTTCCTCGATGAAGTCGGGGATCTTGCTCGGGTCGGTGCGCAGACGGTCGGCCGCTCGGGGGTCGATCAGCAGCTCGAGCAGCGCGTTGCCGATCAGGTTGACGGAGGTCTCGTGGCCGGCGGTCAGCAGCAGGAACAGCATGGAGATGAGTTCTTGCTGGTCGAGTCGGTCATCGTCGTCTTTCGCGACGATGAGTTCCGATAGCAGGTCGTCGAGGGGGTGTTCGCTGCGCTCGGCGATCAGGTCCGTCAGGTAGGTGAAAAAGCTCAGGCCGGCGCTGGTGCGTTTCTCGATATCGGCCGAGTCGTCGACGAGGATGGCCGTCCAGGCTCGGAATTCGTCCTTGTCCGCGTCCGGCACACCGAGCAATTCGCAAATCACCGAGATCGGCACCGGAAAGGCATAGCTGTCGATCAGGTCGGCGGATTCGCGGGCGGTCAGGTCATCGAGCAGGGTGTCGGCGATCTGCTCGATTCGCGGTCCGAGATCCCGGATGGCGCGGCTCGCGAACGCCTTCGCGACGAGGCTGCGCAGACGGGTGTGCTGCGGCGGGTCGGCGAAAAGCATGTTGTCGTTGATGGCGCCGTTGTACTGGCCGTCGGCGCCGTGTTCGGCCATGACCGCTTGTCCCCGCGGCGATCCGATCTTCTTGCTGATGGTCGGCTCGACGAAGGCCTGTTTCGCCACATCGTGATCGACGATCATCCAGCCGAGCACCCCGTCCAAGCGGACGCGATGGATCGGGCCGCGCTTACGCAAAGCCTCGTAGACCTCATGCGGATGTTGATAGAACTCATCGGTCAGCTCGAGGATCTCATCCGCGGGTTTCACTTTTTCATGCATCCTTTCCGGATTCGAACGGTTTCGGCCTCGGCGTCCCTTGGACATAGCGAAATCTCTTGCTCATCAACAGCTTTGAGTGACGCGAAAATGCGGTGGTCGCTGCGTCCATGGGGGCTGGGCGTCGTGCCCGAGTGGGCGGACGGCCAACGCGTGAAGCTCTGCGCGTAATCGACTAGGCCTGCATCGTGCAAGGTCGAGCGGTTCGAGCGATGTGCCATCTTTGCACAGGTTCGCCGTGGGGGTTCGGATATGTGGACCGAGTCCCGGCTTGATTCACAGGGCGACCGAGGCCTGCTTCAACTGGGTGAGCATCGTTTCATCGGGCCAGAACCGGGCTTCGAAGCGAATGGGGGACATGCCGGGAATCGGTGTGAGGCCGGTTATTTCGAGGGCCGCGGTGAGCGGGACGGTGCAGATGGGAACGGCGTTGTCGTCGGCGTCGGTGCCGGCGAACATGATGTAGTCGGCGGCGGGGAGCAGGTAGTCGACGCCTTGGCCCCAGACGGTGTAGGTGTAGGGGTGGGTGTCGGTGCCCGCCGGCTTCAAGTCGCCGACGATGGCCATCTTCAGGTCGTAGCGGGTGAATTCGAGGTCGCGTTCGAGCGCCTGGTTGAGCCAGTGGGCTTGGACGGCGTACTCCCACATGGCAAGGCGGTATCCGGCGCGGGCGGCAGCCTGGTGTTGTTCGTGTCGGCCCGCGCGATCGAAGGGAACGACGATGTCGTCCTCGTCGAGGGTGTAGCCCTGCGGCGAGAGGCGTTGGCGTGCATCCACATACTGTTGCTCGACTTGGCGGTAGATGCGGGCGAGCAGGTGTGGGATATCGGGGACCACGATCAGTGTGTCGATGTCGGGCATGAAGACGACGGGGCGGCGGCCGGCGTAGCGCTGACTGAAGCTCGCCAACCAACCCCGGGCGAGCGGCCAGGAGGTGAGGTAGGCACTCCCGTCGCGATCGGTGCGGGTGAGGATCGCATTGCCGCGCGGATCATGCGGCTGCGCAATGGCTTCCAGATTTTCGCGGGCCGCCGTGAAGACCTCGTCGGCCGAAACAGGCCAGAGCGCCATGGTCGAGTAGTTGATGACTGTTCGCGTGTTCGGCAGGTCGATAGCGACCAATTCGTCGATGAACGGGAAGGCCGGGCGGCTGACGAACCGGGTATCGATCTCGGCGGCCTCGGGCCAGCGGTGCAGCAGGTTGTCGAGTGCGGCCTGTTTGTAGGTCGCCGGACGCAGAATCGGCCGCAATAGCGGTCGGATTTCGGCCCAGGTGCTGTGTTGTGCAAGTGCCGCAAGGTGATCCGGCGTTGGATCCTCGAAACTCCCCACCGGACAACCGTATCCGTCGTCTCGACGGCGCGCACGTGGGTCAGCTCGTCGTGGGCGGGCCGTGGCGGTCCAGGTGCAGGTAGGTGAAGCAGGTAGTGATCAGGCACACCACGGTGGCGGTGATGAGCATGGCCCAGCCCGCGACGAGCAGGCTCAGTAATCCGCCGAGCAGCGCGCCCGCGCAGAAGGCGCCATAGAGCAGGAAGTAGCCGAGCCAGTCGGCGTAATCGCCGCCGCTGATATGGCGTTCGATGCCCTGGCCCATTTTGACGAGGGTGCCGGTGACGTAGCTGAGGGGTATCGAGACCTCGCCGTTCTTGACGAACGAGGTGTTGAGCGCGCCGACGCCGAAGGCGACGAACAGGATCGGGATGAGGTCGATATTGGTGGCGTTCGTCGCCCAGTAGATGATGCCGTCCAGCAGGGATGCCATGGCGAGGCTGAGCGTGGTGAGCAGGGTCGGCCCGTGCGGATGACCGGACCAGTAGTGCGTGCGGCACCAGGAGGCCACCACGACGCCGACGAGGAACGAGAGCATGAGTAGGGCCGCGGCGACCGCGATATCGGGTTCGTCGTGGAAGTAGCCGAGCACGGCGCGCTCGGTATTGCCGGTCATGAACGTGACGAAGTAGCCCTCGGTATGCATGAAGGCCGCGGCTCCGATGAGACCGGCCAGTGCGGCGAGCACCCAGGACAGTCGTGCCTCGGCGTCGTACAGCGCCCTTCGGCGCGCGAGATCTGGTTTCGTCACTGGTCAGGCTCCTCACGAGGGGGATGACGAGTCAGTGATACCTGGTGATCCTGAGATTCTGCTGTCGCATCGCCGCGTTCCGGATAAGGATTGCGGGGTGGTCGCCGGCTTCCTGGGTGCGAGCCGGGCGACGATTCTCGGTTAGCGTGCACGAGTGGACTCTGTGTTCGATTATCTGCTGACCGAGGCGCTCGATCCGACACCGCTCGAGTCGATCACCGATGCGTGGACGCGGCACCGGGCGGCCGCCGAGCGGTTCGGCACCACGATCGATATAGCGATCGCCGGTGGATTCGGCGCGGACCGACTGGGTTTCGCATTTCTGTCCGGATATCAGCAGGCGCTGCGTGCGTTGCTGCCCGAACTCCCGGCCGATGAGCTGATCGCGGTTTCCGCGACCGAGGCGGGTGGCGCGCATCCGTCCGCGATCGCGACCGAGGTGACCGAGACCGATGGCGGCTGGCGGGTCAACGGCACCAAGACCTTCACCACATTGGGGATACTCGCGCGGCGGATGTTGGTGATCGCCAGCGCGGGCACGTCGGCCGACGGCCGCAACCGCCTGCGCGCGGTGCTCGTCGACGCGGCACAGCCCGGCGTCGATGTGACGAATCTGCCCGCGGTACCTTTCGCACCCGAAATCCCGCACGCCTCGGTGACATTCACCGATGCCGCGGCCGAGCCGCTGGCCGGCGACGGGTACTCGGATTACCTCAAACCGTTCCGCACCATCGAGGACGTCCATGTGCTCGCGGCAACCCTCGGCTGGCTGGTGCGGGTCGGGCGCGAGTCCGGTTGGCCGCAGGCGACGCTGCAGCGGTTACTCGCCGCGGTGGCCTTCGTGCGTGGTCTCGATATGGATCGGCCGACCTCACCGGGCGGGCACATCGCACTGGGTGGCGCGTACGCGTACTTCGAACAGGTACTGACGGAACTGGAGCCGCTGTGGGCACAGGCCGATCCGGTCGTTCGCGAGCGATGGGAGCGGGATCGGCGGTTGCTGGCGACCGCCGGAAAGGTACGGGCGCAACGGTTGACGGCGGCCTGGCTATCGGTGGGCATGGTCGAGAATCCGGCGGTGCCGACAGATAGCTGAGCGGGGCTGACCTGCCCCGGAAATGGGGAGCGGGCCTCGGCGAAGGGGGGGAGTTAGCCGAGGCCCGCGTAAGGTCGGCCCGGGGGGGAGGGGCCGACGTGAATGATCCTACGCGATGTTCCGGGATTGTGTGTGCGTGGGGATCACCACTTTCCAAGATTTTTCGGGACGGCTCACCTGCGCCGGGCGCGGACGCCGCCCAGGTAGCCGGACCGGTCGGTTGTCGGCCGGTTTGCCGATTCTGTGACTGTTGTCAAAAATGTTGTCGCGCAGTGATTTACGGCTGGAGTGTGAGCTCACTCAGCGGTCTGGATAAATGTGAAAACCATGCCGACCGGTTGCTGTGCGCCCGGAATCACTCCTGGGGTTCATCGACCGGACGGCAGATTCGGTCGGATTTGTCGCGTGTCGTTCGGGCACGGGCATGTCGTGCCCGCGGAACCCGAGTACCGGGCGGGCCCGAATCGGGTAGTGCGCTACGCGCGATCGGAGGGGGATCGGGCGGCAGGATCGAAACCGGTCGCATCCCGATCCGGCACCCCCGAGCACCGCCCGGAACGGGATGCGACCGTTTTGTGTCCGATGGCAATTCGCGACCATCGATCGCTGGTAAAGCCCAGGTCGACGAAAAATCAGCGGAAATTGTCGGTGCACAGGGCAATACTGACTCGGGTAATGGTCACCTCGCCCGGAGCGAGCGAACCTCAGGAGAATCATGCCCGACGCAATCGTCGCCGAGGGTCTGGTCAAACGATACGGCCAGTTGGTCGCCCTCGATGGACTCGACCTGGCGGTGCCCGAGGGCACCGTCACCGCATTGCTCGGACCGAACGGTGCGGGCAAGACCACCACGGTCCGGGTGCTCACCACCCTGCTCATTCCGGACGCCGGCCGCGCGACCGTCGCGGGTATCGACGTGCTCCGCAATCCACAGGCCTTGCGCTCACACATCGGCGCGTCCGGGCAATACGCCGCCGTCGACGAATATCTCACCGGATTCGAAAACCTGGAGATGGTCGGCCGGCTCTATCACATGGGCGTGCAGCGCAGTAAGGAGCGCGCGCGGGAATTGCTGGAGCGCTTCCGACTGAGCGATGCCGCCGATCGACCGGTCAAAGGCTATTCGGGCGGCATGCGCCGACGGCTCGACCTGGCCGGTGCGCTGGTGGCCAATCCGCCGGTGCTCTTCCTCGACGAGCCGACCACCGGACTCGATCCACGTGCGCGCCTCGACCTCTGGGATGTCATCGAGGAACTGGTGGCCGGTGGCACCACCCTCTTGCTGACCACGCAGTACATGGAAGAGGCCGACCGGCTGGCCGACGCCATCGCGGTGATCGACCACGGCAAGGTGATCGCCCGCGGCACCGCGGATGAACTCAAGACGCTGGTCGGCGGCGACCGCATCGAACTCACCGTCGACCACGCCGACAATCTCGCGACCGCCCAGGAGGCGCTGAAGGGCTTGGCGGACGGGGAGATCCATCTCGAACCCGGACTGCGCCGGATCACCGTTCCGGTCAGTGACGGATCACAGGCGCTCGTCGATGCCATCGGCAGGCTGAGCACCCACAATGTGCAGATTCACGATGTCGGGCTGCGTCGTCCCTCGCTGGACGATGTCTTCCTCACACTCACCGGTCACGAGGCCGAGGAGTTGATCAACGGCAATGGCGACAAGCCCGCGGATCGGCTCGAAGCATCGGAAGGACGCAAGCGATGACCGCGGCGACCGTGGACACCAGAACCCGCATGCCGCTCGGCGAACGTCTCACCATCGTCTGCACCGACAGCGTGACCATCGCCAAGCGCAATGTCATCAAGATCAAGCGCGTACCCGACGTACTGATCTTCTCGACGCTCTCACCGATCATGTTCGTGCTGCTGTTCGCCTATATCTTCGGCTCGGCGATCGAGGTGCCCGGCATGTCGGGCGGTTACCGGGAGTTCCTGATCGCGGGCATCTTCGCGCAGTCGGTGGTGTTCGGCGCGACGTTCACCGGATTGGGCCTGGCCGAGGATATGCAGAAGGGCATTATCGACCGGTTCCGCTCGCTGCCGATGGCGCCGTCGGCCGTGCTGGTCGGGCGCACCATCAGCGATGTGGTGATCAATGTGGTCAGCCTGGTGGTGATGTCGCTGACCGGTTATGTCGTCGGCTGGCGGATTCGCGGATCACTGCTCGACGCGGTACTGGCCTATGTGCTGTTGCTGCTGTTCGCGTACGCGATCTCCTGGATCATGGCCGTGGTCGGCCTGCTGGTCCGCGCGCCCGAGGTGTTCAACAACGCCAGCTTCATGGTGATCTTCCCGCTGACATTCCTGGCCAATACCTTTGTGCCGCTCGAGAATCTGCCGACGGCGCTGCGAATATTCGCCGAATGGAATCCGGTCTCGGCGGTCACCCAGGCGACCCGCGATCTGTTCGGCAATACCAGTCCGATGGCGCCGAAATCAGACGCCTGGTCCATGCAGCATCCTGTGGCGACCACGCTGGCTTGGGTGGCGATCATCCTGCTGGTGTTCATTCCGCTCGCGCTGCGGCAGTACAAGCGCACCGTCAGCCGCTGACCGGGATCGCCAGCGGGGAGTCAGCGACCGTTGTCCGCGCTGGCGCCCGCCATGGGGTTCGGCGCGGAACCGTTGCGGGAGTAGCCGATTCGCGGCGGCGCCGGCGCCGGTTCCGGCGGTTGTGGACGCTTGCTGCGGACCAACCAGGCCACGCCACCGGCCAGCGCGACGACGACCGCGGCGATCAGACGGTTACGAGAACGTGCGGAGGTGAGTAGGCGCCCCAGGGTCATTCGACAACTGTGGCACATACCCACGCATCGCGCAGTAGTCCCAGATCACAGCCGCACCCGGCCCGGTGCGGCGAAGATTGCGAGGATCGTGGCACGATGGGCGGCGTGACCTCACCGAATCAGACCGCCGTGGCCACGTTGCACACCAACCACGGCGATATCAAGATCTCGCTCTTCGGTAACCATGCCCCGAAGACGGTGCGGAACTTCATCGGCCTGGCCGACGGATCGGCACCGTACAAGACGGAGAACGCCAGCGGCGGCACCTCCGGCCCGTTCTACGACGGCGTTAGCTTCCACCGGGTGATCGACGGGTTCATGATTCAAGGTGGTGACCCGACCGGCACCGGACGCGGTGGACCCGGCTACGAATTCGGCGACGAATTCCACCCGGAGCTGCGCTTCGATCGCGGCTACCTGCTGGCGATGGCCAATGCCGGACCGGGCACCAATGGTTCGCAGTTCTTCATCACCGTCGGTTCGCAGCCGCATCTGAACCGCAAGCACACCATCTTCGGGGAGGTCGTCGACCCCGATTCGCGCAAGGTCGTCGATGCCATCGCGACCACGCCGACCGATCGCAACGACCGTCCCAAGGAAGCCGTCACCATCTCCAAGATCACTATCGAATAATCCGATGAACGCTCAACCGCCCGCACCGACGTGCGTCCGCCACCCCAATCGTCCTACGGGCCTGGCCTGCACTCGGTGCGGGCGGCCGGCCTGTCCGGAATGTCTGCGACCCGCGGCGGTCGGACAGCACTGTGTCGACTGTGTCCGTCAGGGGCAGCGTGAGGTCCGGCCGGTGCGAACCGTCGCCGGTGCGCAGACCGCGCGCACCCCGATTCCGTATGTCACCTACGCACTCATCGCGCTGAATACGATCGTCTTCGCGGTCACCGCGGGCCAATCGAAGAGTCTGGTGGAGAACACCGGGCATTCCGCGCTGTACGTCGACTGGGTGCTCTATCCGCCCGCGGTCGCGCACGGTCAGTACGTGCGGCTGATCGGCTCCGGCTTCCTGCACTACGGTCCGATCCACCTGCTGCTCAATATGTTCGCACTGTATGTGGTCGGCCGCAGTATCGAGCCGGTGCTCGGGCGGGTGCGCTATCTGGTGGTCTACCTGGTGTCGCTGCTCGGCGGTGCGGCCGCCGTGATGGTTTTCGCCGGGGACAGCCTCACCGCGGGCGCATCGTGTGCGGTGTACGGATTGTTCGGCGCGATCACCGTGATCCTGATCCGGGTGCGGCAGAATCCGAATCAGATGTTGATCCTCATCGGCATCAATGTCTTCATCAGCTTCTCGCTGCCCGGTATCTCATTGGCCGGACACCTCGGCGGACTCGCCGCGGGCACCCTTGCCGCACTCGGCATTCTGTTCCTGCCCGAGTGGTTGCGCGCGAAATCCCAAGAGAACGCACGGCTGATCGGCTGGGCAGCGGTTGCCGCCGTCGCCGTGGCGGCACTCGCCGTCATCGTCGCCGCGGCGATATCCCTGCGGTAAATGCTTCACGTGAAACGTCGCCGCCGCGCGCATTCGTCGCGCGGCTACTGCGCCAGTCCGTGTGCGACAAGGGTTTCGAAGACCTCGTCCGGACTGGTGCCGAGGTCCCAGCGGCCGAAGATCAGCAGCCGTTCGTCGCCGTGGCGCTCGACGTCGATTTCGAGCATGGGATTCTTCCGGCCGAGGCGGCGATAGCCGACGACTCGGGCCCGCATTATCTGATCGCGGGTGTATTCGGTCGGCCCGGTAAGAGTACGGACCACCAGTCGCGGCTGTGGATCGGCGGTGATGCTCAGGCGCGGGCGCTGTCGGAATCCGAGTCCGGCCAAGGCCAGCAGGCCGATCGCCGCCAATCCGATCAGCAGCCGACTCGGCCCGTCCTCGGCGAGGATGGCGGCACCGGCCAGCACCACACCGCCGATGGTGACCGCAATGAGAGCGGCCATCGGCGTGGTCCAGGTGGTGCGTGGTTCGGGAAGCGGATCACGCGAATCGGATTCGGGATCCACGTTCACTTTCCCCAATCGTTCCTCGAGTTGTCCACATGGTTATCCACAGGTGTGCATGAATGACACGTCTGTAATCCTTGCCGTAGCGACTGCTTGCAGGTCGCTCGAAAAGGCCGGCTACTGAGCCAGGTCACCGCCACCGCATGGTCATGATCAGGCCGATGACCATCAGACCGAAGCCGATCAGGAAGTTCCACGCCCCGAGATCCGCCATCCAGGAGATCTTGTCGTTGGCCAAGTAGTAGACGAGCAACCAGACCAGCCCGGCCAGCATGAAGCCGAGCATGATCACGACGTACCAGACCGGGGACGGCCCCGCCTTCACCTTCACCGGCGTGCGGCTCGCGGGATTGATCGTGTAGTCGGTCTTCTTGCGGACCTTCGACTTGGGCATGTCGTCCTCGTGTTCGGCGTTCAGGTCGGGTACCGGCGGGCGGGATTCGGTTGAATTATGGCCGAGCTCGCGCACCACGGAACCCGATCCGGCGGGGGCCGAGACGGTCCGGGTGAGGGCTCAGGTCCCCGCCGGTCTGCCTCTAGGCTATCCCAACTGGTAATGCGGGCGACGGTCCGCCGGGTCGCCACGTAATCTCGTCAGCATGCGTGTACTGGTCGTCGACAACTACGACAGCTTCGTGTTCAACCTGGTGCAGTACCTCGGCCAGTTGGGTGCCGAGGCCGTGGTCTGGCGCAATGACGACCCGCAGCTGGCCGATCTGGACGCGGTCGTCACCGAATACGACGGCATTCTGATCAGCCCCGGACCCGGCACTCCGGATCGGGCGGGGGCGAGCATCGATCTGGTGCATGCGTGCAGCCGGCACGACATTCCGCTGCTCGGTGTGTGCCTGGGCCATCAGGCCATCGGAGAGGCGTTCGGCGGCACCGTGACTCGCGCGCCGGAGTTGCTGCACGGCAAGACCAGCTCGGTATTCCATCTCGGCGCGGGCGTGCTGGCCGGTCTGCCCGACCCGTTCACCGCGACCAGATACCACTCGCTCACCGTCCTCGAGAACACCCTGCCCGCGGATATCGAGGTGATCGGGCGCACCGAGTCCGGGATCGTGATGGCCATGCGGCATCGGACGCTGCCGATTCACGGCGTGCAGTTCCATCCCGAATCGGTGCTGACCCAGGGCGGGCACCGGATGTTGGCGAACTGGCTGGAGGTATGCGGCGAGCGTCCGTCCGAGGGGCTGGTGGAGACGCTGGAGGCGGAGGTCGCGGCACTGGTGACCCAGTGACGCGTCGGCCCTATGTCCTGCTGTCCGTCGCGGTCAGTGTCGACGGATATATCGACGATGCGAGTCCGGAGCGGCTGAAGCTGTCCAATGCCGCGGATTTCGATCGGGTGGATCAGGTGCGCGCGGAGTCCGACGCGATCCTGATCGGTGCGCAGACGCTGCGGCGCGACAATCCGCGGTTGCTGGTCGACAGTGCCGACCGGCGGGCCGCGCGTCTCGCGGCCGGCAAACCGGAGTACCCGTTGAAGATCGCCGTGAGCGCACGCGGTGATCTGGATCCCGAGCTGCGGTTCTGGCACCACGGCGGTGACAAACTCGTCTACACCACACATGCCGGTGCGGCGAAGCTCGGCGATCGGTTGGCGGGTCTGGCGGAGGTGGTACCGCTCGGTGCCGATATCGACCTCGCAGCATTGCTCGACGATCTCGGCCGCCGCGGCATCGCCCGGCTCATGGTCGAGGGCGGCACCCGCATCCACACGCAGTTTCTCGCGGCGGACCTGGCCGACGAATTGCAGATGGCGGTCGCGCCGATCGTCGTCGGACATGCCGCGGCACCGCGCTTTCTCGGCCCCGCGAGCTACCCGGCCCGCCGAATGCACCTGGCCGATGTCACTCGGATCGGCGATATCGCATTACTGCGCTACCTGCCGCGCGAGTCCGAGGAACAGACCGATATCCGATTCATGCGCCGGGCAATCGAACTCGCGCGGCTGTGCCCGCCCAGCCCGACCGCATTCTCCGTCGGCGCGGTCATCGTGGCCGACGGCGTCGAGATCTCGACCGGCTACTCGCGCGAGACCGACGAGAAGGTTCATGCCGAGGAGTCCGCGCTCGACAAGCTCGACGCGGACGATCCTCGGCTGGCGCGGGCGACGATCTACAGCACTCTGGAACCGTGTTCTCAGCGCGCCACCGCGACCCGGCTGCCGTGCACCGACCGGATCCTGCGGGCCGGGATTGCGCGCGTCGTCATCGCCTGGCGGGAACCGACGACCTTCGTGACCAACTGCGTCGGGGTGGAGCAGCTGCAACAGCACGGCGTTGAGGTGGTCGAGTTGGCGGGGCTGGCCGAGGAGGCGATGTCGATGAATCGCCACCTGGATCTTTCCTGATCGGCGTCATGGCCTGCCGCAGACCGCGGTGACGAATTCGCTGAGCTGATCGTCGTCGAGGTGGCGTGCCGGCTCGGCCGCTGTTACGGCGGACCGAGGACGTAGGTGGTGATCGACACCGTTCCGTTCTTCGCGATCGCCGATCCGGCCGCGGGCTGCTGGCTGACGACCCGGCCGACGCTGTTGGTATCGAAGGTGCCCTGGGTGGTCTGGCTGATCTGTGCCGATGTGCCGGTCCAACCTGCCTGCCGCAGCTTGTCCACCGCCTGCGCCGTGGTCAGGCCGACCAGGCTGGGCATGACGATGTCACCGCTGGAGACCTGCACGGTGATCGTCGCCCCTTTGTCCGCGCTTGTGCCGCCCGCCGGGTTGGTCGAGAGCACCTCGCCCTTGGGCTTCGAGGACGGAACCTCCTGGATGTTGATCTTGAAACCGGCGCTGTCCACCAGATTCGGCTGCGCGACGCTGATGTCCTGACCGACCACATTCGGCACCCGGGTCTGCTCCGGTCCGGAGCCGAGGATCACGACGATAGCCTTGTCGACATCGACACGCGAGCCCGCCGAGGGATCGGTGCCGATCACCTTGTCCGTCTCCTGCGCACTCGACGGCTTGCGCTGCACATTCGGATCCATCCGCAATCCGCTGGCGTTGAGCTGCTGTTCGGCCTGCTCCTGGGTCATGCCGTCGAGCCGAGGAATCTGCACCTGCGCCGGTCCGGAGGAGACCTGCACGGTGATCGTGCTGCCCTTGTCGACCCGGGAACCGCCGAGCGGCTGGGTGGAGATGACATTGCCGGTGGCGACCGTGTTATTCGCCTTCTGCTGGATGGCCACCGCGAAGCCGAGCTTCTGCAGTGAATCCTGGGCCTGTTGCGCGGATTTGTTCGAAAGATCGGGTATGGCGACCTGATCCGGGCGCGCGCCCGGTCCGATCAATACCCAGAACAGGGCGAACGCGACGATGACCGCCGCGGCGGCGCCGAGGGCGATATAGAGATTGCGGCGTGGACTCGCCGGTTCGGCGGGTTCCTGCTCGGCGGTGTCGTCATTGCGTTCGACGGTGCGGAAGTTGCGCGGCGCCGGTTCGTTCGAGCCGAGGATGGTGGTGCGGTCCTCATCGGTCATCACCATCGGCGCGCTCGGCTTCTGGCCGCCCAGCACCCGGATCAGATCGGCGCGCATCTCGGCGGCCGACTGGTACCGGTTGGCCGGATTCTTGCTCATCGCCTTGAGCACGACGGAATCCATCTCGCGCGGCACTCCGTTGTGGACATGCGATGGCAGCCGCGGATCCTCCCGGACGTGCTGGTAGGCAACGGCGATCGGCGAGTCACCGGTGAAAGGCGGCTCACCGGTGAGGATTTCGAACAGCACACAGCCGACGGAATAGACATCCGAGCGGGCGTCGACGGTCTCACCGCGCGCCTGCTCGGGCGAAAGATATTGCGCGGTACCGATAACGGCCGCGGTCTGGGTCATCGGGTTGGAGTTGTCGGCGATCGCCCGCGCGATACCGAAGTCCATCACCTTCACCGCACCGGCCCGGTTGATCATGATGTTGGCCGGCTTCATATCGCGGTGCACGATTCCGGCCTTATGGCTGAAATCCAGTGCGGCGCAGACGTCGGCGACGACCTCCATGGCCCGGCGCGGCGGTATCGGACCCTTACCGCGCACGATGTCACGCAGCGTGTCACCGTCCACATACTCCATCACGATGTACGGCAGCGGGCCGCCGTCCACCTCCGCCTCGCCGGTGTCGTAGACCGCGACGATGGCCGGATGGTTCAGTGCGGCGGCGTTCTGCGCCTCGCGCTTGAAGCGCAGGTAGAACGTCGGGTCGCGGGCCAGGTCGGCACGCAACACCTTGATCGCGACGTCCCGGCTGAGCCGTAGATCGCGCGCCTTGTGGACTTCGGACATGCCGCCGAACCCGATGATCTCACCCAGCTCGTAGCGGGATGAGAGATTCTTCGGGGTCGTCATGGTTGTCCTTGCGGAGTAGCAGCGCCTGGAGTGGCCGAGGGTCCTCGGGCACCGGGACTATCCGGAAATGGTAAATCGAGCGTAGGGAACCACGAGCCTCTTGTGGTGGTGGACGGACTCGTCGTCTTCGACGACTTCGTCGTACTCGGCGCTGTGGTACTCGGCGTTGTGGTCGGCGGCTGCGTTGTCGTCGTCGGTTCCGTGGTCGGCGGCGGTGGCGGGGCCGGTCTGGTCGTGGTGACGACGGTCGTCGGCGCCTCGGTTGTGGTCGGCGGCGGCGTGGTGACCGGTGGCGGCGCGACCTTCGTGGTGGTGGTGACCGGGCGCACGGTATCCGGATTGGTATCGCCGCCGAAGAGCAGCCACAAAACGAGTCCGACGAGCAGCACCGCACCGACGGCCACGGCCGCGCCGACCTTCTGGCCGGTGGTGAACTTCGAGGTCTCCGGACCGGGTCCGGGGTTGGCGCGGGTGGCGCCGGAACTCATCACGGTCCTGGGCGCACCTGCGGGCGTTTGCCTGGTCGAAGCAGCGCCGCCGACACCCATCGGCGTGGCCGGGGTGTTGTACCGGACCGTCGGGCCATCGTGGTCGTGCGACGGCAGAATCACGGTCGGGCCGGGCGGCAGCACCCGGGTCGCACCGGTCGCCGTCGGTCCTGCGGTGGTGACCGGCGGTGGTGGGCGCCGTCCGGCGCGCACTGCGGCAACGGCGTCGGCGAATTCGCCGCCGCTGGCGTAGCGCAGGGTCGGATCCTTGCCCATGGTGATCTCGATCAGCTCGCGCACATTGGGCGGCAGATCGGACGGCATCGGCGGCGGGGCCTCGCGCACATGTTTCATCGCGACGGTGATCGCACCGTCGCCGCTGAACGGCCGCTGCCCGGCCAAGGCCTCGTAGCCGACCACACCGAGTGCGTACACATCACTGGCCGCGGTTGCGTCCTCGCCGACCGCCTGCTCGGGCGCGATGTACTGGGCGGTGCCCATCACCATGCCGGTCTTGGTGACCGGGGAGGCGTCGACGGCCTTGGCGATGCCGAAGTCGGTGATCTTCACCTGACCGGTCGGCGTGACGAGGATATTGCCCGGCTTGACGTCACGGTGCACGACGCCGGCGGCGTGCGCGACCTCGAGTGCGCGGCCGGTCTGCTCCAGCATGTCCAGACCCTGGGCCACCGAAAGCCGCCCGAGCCGGTTCAGCACCGTATTCAGCGGTTCGCCCTGCACCAATTCCATGACCAGATAGGCGGTTTCCCCGCCGCTGGGATCCATGGTCTCGCCGTAGTCGTAGATTCCGGCGATACCCGGGTGATTCAGCTGGGCCGTGGTCTTGGCCTCACTGCGGAACCGGTGCCGGAAGGTCGGGTCGGCCGAGAACTCCGACTTGAGCACCTTCACCGCGACCCGGCGGTCCAGTCGGGTGTCGAGCGCCTCCCAGACCTGCCCCATACCGCCCGTGGCGATCAGGCGTTGCAGGCGATATCGGTCGGCGATCATCGCACCGTTGTTCAGCATCCCGGCCCCCGTACATCCACTCGCACGTTCATAATCTCTCAGCGCCCTCGCAAACCGGCGTCCAGCACCGCGCGGGCAATCGGCGCGGCCACCGAGCCACCAGTGGCGGCCAACGCCCGGTCGCCGCCGTTCTCCACGATCACCGCGATGGCGATCTTGGGGTTCTGCGCGGGCGCGAAGGCGATGTACCAGGCGTGTGGTGGCGTACTGCGCGGATTGCTTCCGTGTTCGGCGGTTCCGGTCTTAGAGGCGATTTGATACCGGGTCTGGCCGTGTCCGACGGTGTTGTCCTCCGACGCGATCATCAGGTTGGTCAGCGTCGACGCTACCTGGGCGCTGACAGCTTGGCCGACCGAGACCGGTTTATTTTTCGACAGCTCGCTCAGATCGGGTCCCTGCAGTTGATCGACCAGGTACGGCTCCATGCGTACGCCGCCGTTGGCGACGGTCGCGGCGATGACCGCGTTGTCCAGTGGGGTGAGCGCGACATCGCGCTGGCCGATGCTGCTCTGGGCCAGTGCGGGATTGTCCGGAATCGTGCCGACGGTGCTCTCCGCCACCGGAATCGGGATACCGCGGTGCGCACCGATGCCGAATGCGGCGGCCTCATCCTTGAGGTTGGACGAGCCGACCTTGAGACCGAGTTCGACGAATGCGGTATTGCAGGATCTGCGGAACGCCTCGGTGAGCGTTGCGGTGGGGCCGCTGCCGCAGGTGGTGCCGTTGTAGTTCTCCAGCGTCGTGTTCGTCCCCGGCAATGTGATGTTCGGCGCGGCGGTGAACTGGTCGTCCGGAGTTGCGGTGCCGTTGGCCAACGCGGCGGCGGTGACAACCACCTTGAAGGTGGAGCCCGGCGGATAGGTCTGCGACACAGCACGATTCAACATGGGTTGGCGCTGGTCCGCACTCAGCTCTTCCCAAGACTTCGTGCCCTGGGCGCCATCGTGCCCGGACAACAGGTTCGGGTCGTAGCTGGGGGTGGACACCATGGTGAGAATCTTGCCGGTACTCGGCTCGATCGCCACCACGGAACCCGTGTAGCCCTTGGCGGTCAGCTGTTCGTAGGCGACCTGCTGCATCATCGGATCCAGCGTGGTGAGCACATTGCCGCCGCGCGGATCACGACCGGAGATCATATCGATCAGGCGGCGTCCGAACAGCGAATTGTCCGAACCGTTGAGCACCGTATCCTCGGCGCGCTCCAGGCCCGTGCTGCCGTACTGCATCGAGTAGAAGCCGGTGGCCGGTGCGTACGCCTCCGGATCGGTGGGGTAGGTGCGCAGGTACTTGTAGCGGTCGTCGGTGGCGACCGAACTGGCCAGCACGGTGCCGCCCGCGGAGATCTGTCCGCGCTGGCGCGCGTATTCGTCGAGCAGCACGCGTGAGTTGCGCGGATCGGTGCGGTAATCGTCGGCCTTGATCACCTGCACATAGGTGGCGTTGAGCAGCAGGGCGACGATCATGAGCATCACCGCGACCGCGACCCGTCGTAGCGGCGTGTTCATTCCTGCGGCCTCGCTTCCGGTTTGCGCAGAAGCTCGGTGGTCGCGTCCGCGATCGGGGCAACCGGATCCTTCTTGCGCACCGGCGCCGGGGCACGGGCCGCGTCGGAGACCTTGATCAGCAATGCCAGCAGCGCGTAGTTGGCCAGCAGCGACGAACCGCCGTAGGACATGAACGGGGTGGTGAGACCGGTCAGCGGAATCAGTTTGGTGACACCGCCGACCACCACGAACAGCTGGATCGCGATGGTGAACGACAACCCGGCGGCCAGCAGCTTGCCGAAGCTGTCGCGCACGGCGAGCGCGGTCCGCAGACCGCGCACCACGAACACCAGGAACAGCAGCAGCACCGCGGCCAGCCCGAACAGCCCGAGTTCCTCGCCGATGGTGGTGATGATGAAGTCGGTCTTGGCGAAGGGCACCTGCGAGGGCCGTCCGCTGCCGAGGCCGGTGCCCGCCAATCCGCCGGTGGCCAGCCCGAACAGCGACTGCGAGATCTGGTAGCCGGTGTTGTTGTAATCCGCGAACGGGTGCAGCCAGGTCTGGGTGCGCACCCGGACATGGCTGAAGGCCTGGTAGGCGAAGAAGAATCCGATGGTCAGCAGCACGCCGCCGATGACGAGCCAGCCGACTCGCTCGGTCGCGATGTAGAGCATGACCAGCACCGTGCTGAAGATCAACAGCGACGTGCCGAGGTCCTTTTCGAAGACCAGCACGCCGATGCAGACGATCCAGACCACCAGAATCGGTCCGAGGTCGCGGGCACGCGGGAACTCCATGCCGAGGAAATGCCGACCGGCCGCGGTGAACAGATCGCGCTTGGCGACCAGCACCGAGGCGAAGAAGATGATCAGCAGGATCTTCGCGAATTCACCCGGCTGCACACTCAATCCGGGCAGCCTGATCCAGATCTTGGAGCCGTTGGTCTCCGAATACGCCCCCGGCAGCAGCGCCGGAATCGCCAGCGCGACAAGGCCTGTCAGGCCTACGGTGTAGCTGTATTTGGCCAGCGTGCGGTAATCGCTCAGCACGACCAGGATCGCGATGAAGATGATCATCCCCAGACCCGTCCACAGGATCTGTTGATTGGCGTCAGGGGAGGGGATCGGCCACGAGTTGTAAGCGGCGGTCTGCGCGTCGGCGAGATCGAGCCGATGGATCAGCACCAGGCCGAGTCCGTTGAGCAGCGCGGCGATCGGTAACAGCAGTGGATCGGCGAACGGTGCGAAGCGGCGCACCGCGAGATGCGCGACCGCGAACAGGGCCAGATAGGCGAGACCGTACTTGGCGATATCCCAGGTGACCGATTGTTCCTGACTCGCCTCGACCAGAAACAGCGAAACGGTGACGATGCCCGTCGCACCGGCGAGCAATACGAGTTCGGCATTGCGCTTCGTCGACGGTGGCGGCGCTGGCGCGAATCCGCCGGGCGGACTGGGAAAGGCCCCAGCGGACGGCGGTGCCGGAGCGGACATCAGTCCGTCACCCGGCAAGGCTCCCCCGCCGTCTGGGGGTTCGGCGACGTCGTCGCCGTCGGGGTCTTGGCGTCGGGGCTCTTGGTCTCACTCGGCTGCGGTTCGGGCGCGGGCGGCCGGTTCTCGGTGGTTGGCGCGACCGTCGTCGGCGCGGGGACCCCAGGCTGCGTGGGCGGCTCGCTCGGCGGTACGACGCCGGGCTGCGGTACCGACTCCTTGGTCGGGCAGACGGGCAGCAGCTCGTTGCGGGCCAGCATCTGCATCTGCTTGCGCGCCTCGTCCAGCGAACCCGGCGGCAGTCCCTTGTCCACCTGGTCGTGTCCGGTCTGCTTGAGATCGGAAACCTTGAGCGCCTTGCACTTCGTCGGCAGCGTCTCGTGCGGCTGCTTCAGGGTGAGGGCGCCGGTCGGGTCGACACAGCCGATCGTCTCGACCTCGTGGATCGAATAACCCAGCACCGAACCCGGCAGCCCGCGCATGATGACGACCTTGTCGTTATCCGCGCCGACGTAGTAGTTGCTGCGAATCATGTTGTAGCCGACCAGCAATCCGACAGCCGCGGCCAGCACCAGGGCGACCGCGAGCAGGATCCAGCGCAACTTGTGCGATTTGCTCTGCGGCGGCGTCTCCGGTGTCGCGGCGGCCCGGCGTGGTTCGGCCCGCGGCGGACGCATCGCGGCGGCCCGACCGGCGGCGGTATTCGGCGGCGGGCTGTCCTCGTCCTGCCCCGAGGCCGCGCCCGCCACGATCGGGTGGCTCTGCCCGTAGTCCAGATCGATGACATCGGCGACGACCACGGTGACGTTGTCCGGGCCGCCGCTGCGCAAGGCGAGTTCGATGAGACGATCGGCACATTCGTCGGTGCTGCCTTCGCGCATGGTGTTGGCGATGGTCTCATCGCTGACCACATCGGAGAGTCCGTCGGAGCACAGCAGATAGCGATCGCCGGCCCGGGCCTCGCGCATGATCAGCGTCGGCTCGATCTCGTTGCCGGTGAGGGCGCGCATGATCAGCGAGCGCTGCGGATGGGTATGCGCCTGCTCGGGCGTGATCCGGCCCTCGTCGACCAGCGACTGGACGAAGGTGTCGTCGCGGGTGATCTGGGCCAGTTCGCCGCCGCGCAGCAGATAGGCGCGCGAGTCGCCGATGTGGACCAGGCCGAGCTTCTTGCCCGCGAACAGGATTGCGGTGAGCGTGGTGCCCATGCCGTCGAGCTCGGGCTCTTCCTCGACGTGATCGGCAATGGCGCCATTGCCCTCGTGGACGGCGGCATTGAGCTTGCCGAGCAGATCGTCGCCGGGCTCGTCGTCGTCGAGATGGGCCAGCGCGGCGATCATCAACTGCGATGCCACCTCGCCTGCGGCGTGGCCGCCCATACCGTCGGCTAGTGCGAGCAGCCGTGCGCCCGCATAGACGGAGTCCTCGTTGTTGCCTCGGACAAGACCGCGGTCGCTGCGCGCTGCGTAGCGGAGAACAAGTGTCACGATCGCAGCTCGATCACTGTTTTGCCGACACGGACGGGGGTTCCGAGTGGAACTCGGACTGCGGTGGTGACTTTCGCACGGTCGAGGTAGGTGCCGTTCGTCGAGCCGAGGTCTTCGACGTACCAGTCGTCACCGCGCGGTGAGAGCCGCGCATGTCTGGTGGAGGCGTAATCATCGGTGAGTACCAGCGTTGAGTCGTCCGCACGTCCGATCAGCACCGGTTGGGTGCCGAGCGAGATGCGAGTGCCGGCGAGTGAACCTTGAGTCACCACAAGAAATTTGGCGCCCTTCTGGCCTCGGCTGAAAGACGGCAGCACCGCGGAACCGCGTGCGGCCCTGGGCTGGATCCGGATGCCGGATGCCGCGTAGATGTCGCTGCGCAGGGTGCGCAATACCGCCCACACGAATAACCACAACAGCAGCAGGAACCCCGCACGGGTCAATTGCAGGATCAGTCCCTGCACGGCGCTCCACCTCCTGTTCGACCGTGTACGTCGGTGCCGGAGGTGCGAGTTCGCCCCCACCGGCCTGCTGGTTTCGCGAGCCCCGGTCCTGGCGACGCGCGTGTGTTGGCAGCATCATAGGGCCGTGGGTCGAGTTCGATCACGATACGGCCGCAGAATCCCTCTACGCCATGTCGTGACCTGCACCGCGAGCTTACGGGATCAGACGATACGGATCAGGATCTCGGAGTGCCCGGCGCGGATAACGTCGCCATCGGCCAGCTGCCAGTCCTGAACCGGGGAGCCGTTGACGAGCGTGCCGTTGGTCGAACCCAGATCCGAGAGCATCGCGGTCTGCCCGTCCCAGCGAACCTCGATGTGCCTGCGGGAAACTCCGGTATCCGGCAGCCGGAAGTGCGCGTCCTGACCGCGGCCGATGATGTTGCTGCCCTCGCGGAGCTGGTAGGTGCGGCCGCTGCCGTCGTCGAGCTGCAGCGTCGCGGAGTAGCCCGAACCGGCTTGTGCGCCACCGCCATACGCGGGCGCGGGGGCCTGGTAGCCGCCGCCCTGGGCGCCGTAGCCGGGCTGTTGCGAGTAGGCCTGGCCGTAGCCGCCCTGCTCCTCGGGCGCGGCGTAGCCCTGCTCGCCGTAACCCGGTTCCGCGTAGCCTTGTTCGCCATAGCCGGACTGTGCGTAGCCCTGCTGGCCGTAGCCCGGCTGCTGACCGTAACCGCCCTGGTCGGCGTAGCCTTGTTCGCCATAGCCGGACTGTCCGTAGCCCTGCTGCCCGTAGCCCGGCTCCTGGTAGCCCTGCTGCCCGTAACCGGGCTCCTGGTAGCCCTGCTGGCCGTAGCCCTGGTCGGCGTAGCCACCCTGCTGCTGGCCGTAGCCGCCGCGCTCGCCATAGCCCTGCTCGCCGTAACCGGGCTCCTGGTAGGCCTGCTGGCCGTAGCCCTGGCCACCCTGCTGGTAGTCGTAGCCGTTCTGATAGTCGCCGTAACCCTGCTGCGAGTCCGGCGCCTGGTAGTCGGAGCCACCGGCGTAGGGCGCGCCGCCGCGGCCGTAGTCGTCGCGGTACGCACCGTTCGGCGGCCCGGGCCGCCCCGCAGGCGGCGGTGCGTACCCGCGGTTGCGTGGATCGGACTCCGCGGGCTCACGGCTTGGGTCGTAGCCTGAGTTCTGCGTCATGGGGCCAGCTCCTGGTTGCGGGTGTGCAGGTCGTTGTGGCGTGGGTTCGGGGCTGCGAGCCGAGGTGGCTCTGCGGCCGATGTCGGGATCGACCCGACCGCTCGCCCTGAACTGTCCGGTGTGCAGCGTAGGTGATGCCTCGAATGCCACGTGTACTTCGCCGTAGGTCTGCCAGCCTTGCTCGCGGATGTAGTCCTGAAGGTGTTTGGCGAACGCGCGGGTGGTGAGGTCGTGGTCGGCGTCGAGTTGTTGGTGATCAGAGGTGTTGATGGTGATCACATAACTGTTGGGCGCCAACAGATGTCCGCCACCCAGATCCTGGATATTGTCGGCGGCTTCCTGCTTGAGCGCCGCTTCCACCTCCTGGGGAACGACACTGCCCCCGAAGGCTCTGGCGAACACGTCACCGACGGCGCCTTGCAGGCGACGCTCGAATCGAGAAACGATGCCCATCTCGGCCTCCCTTCGGTGCGTGTCTGTTTATTCATAACAACGACACGCGCGTATGGCGTGTCGCGTATCGACCACGTTCATTGCATGATATCCACGATCGTCCACACCTGTAACTCCCGGAAGCCAGCCGGGGTTCCCGCGCCTGTCCGGACCGCACTCGAGTGCCGTCAACAGGCGATTTCGTGTCTCGCCGACCCGCGTGATACTGTCTCCCAGTCGCTCGGGCGAGTGGCGGAATGGCAGACGCGCTGGCTTCAGGTGCCAGTGTCCTTCGGGACGTGGGGGTTCAAGTCCCCCTTCGCCCACAGATACGCGGAAAGCCGCAGATCAGAGAATTTTCTCGAGTCTGCGGCTTTTATCGTCTGCGGGGTTCTTCCCTTGTGCGTCAGCGGGTTTGGTGAGTGAGGCCGGGTGTGCTGGTCGGGGCGGCCGATCCGTACCTCCGTGTCGGCGTGTCGGTCGAAACCGAGTGGGTATGCGATCGGTGTGTCCCACTCGACCGAGCGGCGCCAGGAGGTTGTCGTGACCAGTGACATGCAACAGGCCAAGCGCCCGGTCAGCGCGATGTTGGCCGGTCCGTACGGGCATCCGTTCCACCCGATCCTCGTAACGGTGCCGATCGGGGCATGGGTGGCGAGCGTGGTATTCGATATCGCTTCGCACATTGCGGGCGACCCGCAGTCCCTCGCCCGTGGCTCGACATGGCTCATCGCGGTCGGTGTGCTCGGCGCGCTGGTCGCGGCCGTGGTCGGTCTGCTGGATTTGCTCGCGATCCCGACCGGCACCTCGGCGTTTCGCACCGGCCTTGTGCACATGAGCCTGAATCTGATCGTGACGGCCGCCTTCGCCATCGACTTCTGGTGGCGGCAGTCCGGTGACGGACCGGATGGCGCCGTGCCGATGGGGCAGTTGGTGTTGTCGATCATCGCCCTCGCGGTGCTGGGCGTCTCGGGTTATCTCGGCGGCAAGCTCGCCTACCACTACGGCGTCCGGGTGGCCGACGAGGCCACTCAGGCCTCCGGGTACCGACACTGAGTCCCGTCAGGGTTCGCATCGTCGATGCTTGCGATGGCTGGTGTCGCACAACGGGTAGTTCGACGAACGGCGGCACAGACACAGCGCGACGACGACTCGGTCGGAGTGAATGGTCCGTCCGTCCGGGGTGACGAGTTCGACCGGCCCGTCGATGAGGGCCGGGCCGTCGGTCGTGAGCCGGATCCGCCGGGGTTCACGGTTTGTCGGCACGGATCACCACCAGATCTTCTCGGTTCTGGCCGGGCTCGATCAGCCCGGTCGAGGTCAGCCACGGGGTCAGCTCGCGCATGATGGGACCGAACGGCACCGACGAGCGCGCCACGACGGCGGCCTCGAGTCCGCCTTCCCGGAGCTGGGCAACGGTCGCATCGGGATGGCACAGGCACGAATGCACGGTCAGCGCGACGCCGCCGGATTCGAGTAGCCGCGGCATCATCGCGCACAGGCGATCCAAAAAGGCCCTGCCCTTTTCTCCCGCGTTCCAGGCCCTGGCTTCGCCGCGATCGGGAGCGCTTCGAGGCGCGGGAACGTAGGGCGGGTTGGCGAGGACGAGATCGAAGCGATCGGTTCCGAGTATCGCCTCGAAATCGCCGTGTAGGGCTCGGATGGTCAGGCCGCGCAGCCGGCAGTTCAACCATGCGGTGGCTACCGCGCGACGGGAAACGTCGACCGCGGTGACGGTGCGGGCACCATGGTGGGCGGCGGCGACGGCGAGCGCCCCGGTGCCGGTGCCGATATCCAGTACGCGACCGCCGTGCGGGATGCGCGCCTGCGACAGTGCGTGCATGAGCAGCCGCGTGTCGTGCTGGACTCGATAGACGCCGGGAGCGCGGACCAACATCATATTCTCCGGATTATCCGTTCGGACCGTCCTAAACATCGGCGCCGGGCAGCAAGGAGCTGCGTCCGGCACGCCAGGCGTCGAAGATGTGGTCGGCGAAGCGGTTCTCCAACATATTTGTGGCCTGAATGCCGAGGACCATGGACTTCGTCAGCGCAGGCTCGTGCGCGATCAGGTCACCGATTACATCTGTGCGCATCAATTGTTCGTGTACCGCATCGGCTTCCACGTGTTCCTGGTAGAAGCGCACGCAGGCCGGGTCCGCTTCGAGTCGTCGCAGGGCGTCGACCAGGCGTGACGACGCCGGTGACGAGCTGATTTCGACAGTCGCGAAATGTCCGACCAGCGCACCGCGCAGCGACCGATGTAAGCCGAACAGCGACATCATGTTCACCAGGGAGAGCATCGGTTCCGGGACGGCGTCGAGGTAATGCAGATATTCGGCATCGAGGCCCGCGCCCGCCATGAGCTCGGCAAAAAGTCGCGCGTGGATGCGTTCACCGCGACCGCCGCCGAATTCGTCGAATTCCACCGCAACAAAGGCAGCTTTGGCCTGTCCGCGCAGGCGCGGGATCGCCCAGGCGTAGGGGTCGGCTTCTTTATGGTGATAGATCGACCTGTGCACGAAATACTCGCGCATATGCCACCATTGGCCCTCGTCTCGGAGGAACCTGGACGGACCGGTGGATTCGATCGGGGTCACCAGGAGTTCGTCGAGCTCCGATTCGAGATCATCGCCTCCGGATACCTCCGCGCGCATGGCGTCCAGGAATGCGGTCTCCATGGCGGCTCGCAGGGCCAGCAATCCGGGATCCCATTCCCATTCCGGGTCCACCGCCGCGAATCCGTGATAGTGCAGCTCGTAGCAGGTGTGCAGAGCAAGCTGCAGATCCTCGCTGTACGGGTCGAGCGATCGGGTCGTGGGCCCCGGTTTGCCAGGTATTCCGCGCAACAGCCCCACCACCGCCTCGGACAGGGCGCCGCGTGGGCGTGGCAGGGGGCGAGGTCGGATGTCCGTGGTGACCGTCATACCTCCTCATACTCCCCGTGACCTGATGCGATATCCAGCAATGTCCGGCGTGACGTCAATGCTCGGCGAACCGATGTGCCGTTACCCGCAGTAATAGCCGATCCCGCGTTGGTGAATGCCGTGGGTTTGCCCGGGGTGCGGTCGCCGAACCGGCGATGTTCGGTAGTCCGCTGTGAACGCAGCGGAAAATCGAATGACAGCCTGTTCGGCGATCTTTAGTATCTGGCGAGTGCATCGATGGTTCCTGATTACCCCGCCGCCGTCCTCCTGAGCGAGGTGTAGGACCGCGCGTCCCAGCAAATTGGTTGTGCACCTCGCTTCCGCGACCCCGATCCATTTCTGTCGCAGGAGCGCGAATGTCCACTGCTATATCCACGGCCGGCCGATTCGGGTTGGTCTGCCTTGTCGGTGCCGGACTTTCGGCGGGTACCGGCGGTCTACTCGGCATCATGCTGCTTCGTGCCACCGGTCTTTCGCCGGTATCCGTCGCCGCCTGTCGGCTCGCCGTCGGCGGGCTGCTGCTGATCGCTCTGCTGACCGTGACGCGGCGGCCGTTGCCGCGGAACACCTCGGCCTGGCGCAGGATCGGGGTGGTCGCGGTCCTTGTCGCGGTCATTCAGGCGAGCTACTTCGGTGCGGTCGCGGCCTCGTCGGTGAGCCTGGCGACGCTGATCACCCTCGGAATGTCACCGGTGGTCGTCTCGCTGCTGGAACATCTGACCGGCAGGCGGATCCTGGATCGTCGGCGCGTGGCGACGATCGGAATCGTGGTGTCCGGGGTGATCCTGTTGGTCGGTGCGCCCGCCGATGACGCGGCATCCGGCGGGATATTCGCCGGTGCCGCAATGGCATTGGTATCCGCCTGCGCCTTCGCGACCCTCACCCTGATCAGCGCCCGTCCGGTGCCCGGCCTCGACGTGATCACCACGACAGGTTTCGCCGTCACCGGCGGTGCCGTGCTGCTGACGCCGCTCGCGGCGATATCCGGACTCACCTTCCACCCGACGCCACACAGCGTTGTCCTGGTAATCGTGTTCGGCCTGATATCCACCGCCGTGGCATACACGCTGTACCTGCGCGGTCTCTCCGAAGTCGGTGCGGGCACAGCCGCGGTGCTCGCCCTCCTCGAACCGCTGACCAGCACGATCGCGGCCGCCGCAATCCTCGGTGAACGGCTGACCCCAACCGGTCTGGTCGGCGCGGCATTACTGACCGCCGCGCTCGTCCACACCAGCCTTCAGCCGGTGCGATCGTCCGACAGGTGACCGCGCAGTGCGATCCTGGCCCGCCGAACTGACCGTCGGATCCTCGGCGGCGCTGCTCGCAATAGCTATTCACACGGCCGCGGCGTCGGCGATCTCGTCGCTGGTGGTGAGCCACACGCCCGGATGGTTCGCCACATAATCCAGCGCCTGCTCCAGATATTTGATGCGGAAGGCCTGGCCGATGACGAAGGGGTGCAGTGCAAGAGCCATGACGCGGCCGGACTCCGCACAGAGCCGGTCCAACTGGTCCTTCACGATTTGCACGAAATCCGCACCGCGCAAACCGGTTCCGAGGAACAGGCCGATGTCGTTGAGTTCGACCGAGTACGGAACGCTCAGCACCCCGGGCACATTGAGCCGATACGGCTGATCGTCATTGGTCCAGTCCAGGACATAGTCGAGGCCGAGTTCGGCGAGCAGTTCCGGGGTGTGGAAAGTCTCGGTGAGTGCGGGCCCCATCCAGCCGCGCGGGCGGCGGCCGGTCGCGCGCTCGATGGTTTCGACGATATCGGTGAGGTAGGCGCGCTCGTCGTCGATCGACATATCGGCCTGGAAGATCGAGTTGTTCTTGCCGTGCGCCAACCAGGTCCAGTTCCGCTCCCGCCCGGCGGCGATGATCTGCGGATTATGGTGTGCGACATCGGAGTTGAGCAGGGCGCTGGCCCGGATACCGTAGTTGTCCAGTGCCTGCATCACCCGCCAGATGCCGACCCGGGGACCGTAGTCGCGCCAGCCGTAGTTCAGCGGATCCGGGGTGAGGTTGGCGGTGCCCGGGAATATGCTGGTCGAGGGTCGGTCCACCTGGTAGTGCTCGATATTCAGCCCGACATAGAACGCGACGCGGGCATCGTCGGGCCACCGAATCGGTGCGCGGTCGACGATCGGGCTGTAGTCGAAGAGTGCGTTGTCCATGCGGCCTATGCTCGAACCATCACATACATGTGAAGGTCAAACCAGAGGCGGAATCCAATGCGAATCGGGGAACTGTCGGAGCGCACCGGCACCTCGCGGCGGCTGCTGCGCTACTACGAGGAACAGGGCCTCATCGTCGCCGACCGGTGTGCCAATGGCTATCGCAGTTACGACGACCGCTTCGTCGACCGGGTCCTGCAGATCCGCGGCCTACTCGACGCGGGCCTGCCGACCCGCATCATCAAGCAGATCCTGCCCTGCCTGGACAAGCCGCGCACCATCTACTTCCCGGACGCGACCCCGGAAATGCTGGCCACCCTGGAACGGGAACGCGACCGCATGTCCGACCGCATCCGCTGCCTGTCCCGCAACCGCGACGCCATCGCCGAATATCTCGAGACAGTCCGCGAGAACGCCGCCTCCTGACCTCGGTTCCGTCAGAACCTGTTGACTCCTAATGAGAACCTGTTCTAATTTTTGGCATGCGTAGATTTGACGGCCGCCGCGTATTGGTCACCGGAGCAGGATCGGGTATCGGGCAGGGGATCGCCCTGCGGCTGCTCGATGAGGGGGCGACGTTGGTCGCCGCCGATATCGATGCGGCCGGTCTGGAGAACACCGCGGCCAAGGCGGGGGATGCGGCCGAGCGGGTGCGCACCGTGCAGGTGAATATCGCCGATATCGAGTCGGTACGCGCCGCGACGGGCGAAGCGGTCGAATTCCTCGGCGGCCTGGATGTGCTGGTGAACGCGGCGGGGATTCTGCGGCCCGCGCGCACCGAGGAAATGCCGCTCGAGGTGTGGAACCAGGTGATCGGGGTCAACCTCACCGGCACCTTCCTGATGACCCAGAGTGCGCTGCCCGCGCTGTTGGAGTCCGGTCACGGCGTCGTCGTGAACCTCTCCTCGACCGCGGCCTTCAGCGCCGCGCCCTATCTGGCGTCGTATGCGGCGTCGAAGGGCGGCGTCAATGCCTTCACGCACGCGATCGCGCTGGAATACGCCAAGCAGGGGCTGCGCGCGGTGAACATCGTGCCCGCGGGTATCACCAGTGGGATCACCACGAAGTCCATCCTCGATCAGCCGGAGGGCTTCGATCCGAAGCTGTTCTCGCGCATGACCGGCTGGCTCAACGGCGGCGCGCTCGGCAGTCCGGAGGATATCGCCGGCGTAGTCGCGATGGTCGCCTCCGATGACGGTCGCTATATGACCGGCACGGAGATCCGCATCGACGGCGGCGCACTGATGTAGTCAGGCGGGTCGGGCGACGAGCAGGTGATGCGGAATCGGCGGATCGGCCAGTTGCCTATGGTCGACGGTGCAGCCCGCGCCTTCCAGCGCGGCGATCACCTCGGCCACCGGCCGCAGCGTGAAACCGTATGCGGTGAACGGCATTTTCGCCATCGTGTCCGGATCGCCGATACCGACGACGAGGCTGCCACCGGGACGCACGACGCGCACGAGTTCGGCAACCGCGGCGGCCAGATCCGGCACGAAGTAGACGGTGTTGACGGTGATGGCGGCATCGAGTGCGTCATCGGCCAACGGCAGATCGGTCATCGAGGCCGGTGCGAGTTGCATTCGGCCCGTACGGATTTCCTCGGCGAACTTGGACTTCGCCCTGGTCAACATGTCCGCCGAGATCTCGAAACCGTGCACCGTCCCGTTCCTGCCGACCCGCTCGAGCAGTATCGAAAGCCCTGCGCCACCGCCGAATCCGATATCCGCGACCGTCGCGTTCGCCGCGATCCCGGCCGCATCGACCGCGCCGGCGATGGCGCGCTTATTACCGCGATTGAGCATGAAGGCGAAGCCCTTGCCGAGCGTTCCGTGCGGATTGCCGAGTTGACCGGCAATCGTGGACAGCACGCGGGTCCGGATTCCGTTCATAGCGCTCATAGTATCGACCGACATTCCGAATCGGACACGGCAAGACATGCCAGATGGACCACTGATTTCGTATGAACATGGGTAACTCGTCGGGTACGTCCAGAACTCGACTCACACGTGACCGCCGGTCCGCGACGGCACCGGCGTGGCTCTCGACGATCGGCAAAAGGCTCGGGGAGGCGGGGGAGCAAGCTGACCTGATGCGATCACCGCTGGTACTCCTTGCCGCCGCCGTCCTGGCGCTCGCGCCGATCGGTACTGCCGAGGCGGCCGGATCGTGGGGTCCGCTGGCGCCGCCGAATCCGTACCTCGGGCCGCTCGGCACCGCGACCATGCACGGTGATGCCGGATCGTCGGATGCGACGCCGCTGGCCGGGCCCGGCACCGGTGGGATTTCGGTGGCCGGGTATCCGTTGGCCTCGGCATGTCCGACGCTGCTGCAAGGGGCGGACAATCTGGTCGTCGCGCTGTGCACACCCGTGATCGGCCAGACTCCGACCATCCATCTGCTCGATGCGTCCTTCGTCGGTCCGGTGGGCACGCCGCTGGCTTCGCTGGAGATCGCGAAGGGAAGTCTGCTCGGCGGTGTCTACGCCTATCTCGACAATGCCGACCGCCTGGTCATCGTGGACGGTAACCGCACTCTGCTCCGCGTCGGCCACTCGCGTGACGCGGCGGGCAAATGGCGGCTGTCGATTGATTCGTCCACCGATCTCAGTTCCGTAATTCCGCAGGGCGACAACGTGACCGGGCTGGTGCCGGACTGGTCCGGCAATGTCTGGTTCGCCACCGGCAAGAGTCTCGTCGGTCTGGTGACGCCCGTGGGTGCGGCGGCCACCGTCGCGCTGTCTGCGGGTGAGTCGGTGGCCAACAGCATTTCGTCGGCACCGAGCGGACGGGTCGCGGTGGCCACCACGCACGCGCTGTACGAGTTGCGCGCCGACGCCACCGGGCGACCGGAGGTGCTGTGGCGCGCGGCCTACGACCGCGGATCGGCACGTAAACCCGGCCAACTCAGCTGGGGTACCGGCTCCACCCCGACCTACTTCGGGCCCACCTCCGGCGCGGAATATCTGACCATCGTCGACAATGCCGACGGACATGTCAACGCACTGGTTTTCCGTTCCGGCACCGGACAATTGGTGTGCTCGCAACCGGTGCTCACCCGCGGCGGTGCGGGCAGCGAGAACTCGCCGATCGGTATCGGCCGGTCCCTGTTCGTCGCCAGCACCTACGGCTACCCGTACCCCACCGCCCCCGAGGGCGCAGGTCCCGCCGTTCCGGCCTCCGCGCCGTTCGTCGGCGGGATGACCAGGGTCGATGTCGACGACACCGGCTGCCATACGGTGTGGGAGAACACCGTTCGCAGCGCGGCCGTTCCGCATCTGTCCACCGCCGACGGCGCCATCTACACCGTGACGCGCGTCGGACTCGACCTCACCACCCCCCTCGACGGCTATGCGTTCACCGTCGTGAATCCCGATACCGGCGCGGTGATTTCGCATCGGCGGCTGGCCGGAACCATCGTCGACGACCCGCTGCAGACCTCACCGCTGATCACGCACGACCGCAAGATCCTGCAGGGCACGATCACCGGAATCCTGCGCGTCAGCTGAAGTCGGGGGCATTCGGTCCGGTGGCCAAACCCCGCTCGACCACGGTGAGCGCCCGCTGAATCGCGCTGTCCCTGGCCGCGTCGTCGAGGTCGTCGAGTACGCCGTCGATGATCAGCGAGGCCATACCATGCACCGTTGACCAGGCGGCGTATTCGGCGTCCGGTCGATCCGCCGGGTCGAGGAAGCCGACGTCGACGAGTTCGTCCAGGAGTCCGGCCAGCAGATCGAAGGCGGGCGATGGCATTTGGTCGCCGCAGAACGCGGTGCGGAACAGGCCGGGTTCGCGCAGCGCGAAGGTGATGTAGCCCCGACCCACCGCGCCCAGTCGGGTGATCGCATCCGCCGGCGGCGCCAAGCTCGCCATCGTCTCGGCCATTGCGCCGAACAGGGTGTGCTGAGCCTGTTCCTGTGCCGCGTTCAGCAACTCCTCGTGATTGGTGAAGTGCCGATAGGCCGCGGTCGGCGTGACGCCGACATGCCGGGCGGCCGCGCGCACGGTCACCGCCTCCGGTCCGCCGGTTTCGGCGAGTTCGGCGGCGGCGCGCACCAGGGCATTGCGCAGGTCGCCGTGGTGATACGGGCCGTCGCGGGTGGCGCGCTTCGCTGCTGTTTCCGAATCTGTCATCGCATCGATGTTGACACCTGCACACATGGCATGGCAAGTTAACACCCATAAAGTTTACGCATGACAACATGCCCGATCGGAGACCCGATATGTTCGAAACACTCGGCAGATTCGTTATCCACCGCGCCCGCTGGATATTGGTCGTCGGCGTGCTCGCCCTCATTGCGGGCGGTGTGGTCGGCGCGACGGCCTTCAGCAAGATGCAGCCCGGCGGCCAGCAGGACCCCAATGCCCAATCCAGTGCCGCGCTGACCCAATTGGCCGACAAATTCGGCGCCGATACCGACTACGTCTTCCTGATCGAGGCGAAACAGGGGACGGTCGACGGCACTGCGGTCGCCACCATCGGCCGCGATCTGGCTCGGCGGCTCGCGGCTGACCAGCGCCTGACCAATGTCGTCTCGTATTGGGATACCGGATCGCCGGCCATGCGTTCAGCGGACGGGAGCGCGGCCGTCGTCCTGGCGGGCAATGTCGATAAGGACGCCACCGATAAGGAGAAGTCCGCCGCCTCGATCGTCGAGACCTACCGCGCCGACGGCCCGGTCGCGCAGATCGAGGTCGGCGGCGGTACCGCGATCTTCCACTCGATCACCAAGCAGATCGGCAAGGATCTCGGCCTCGCGGAAGCCGTTGCGGTGCCGCTGATTCTGGCGCTGCTGGTGCTGGCCTTCGGCAATGTGGTCGCCGCGCTGCTCACCCTGGTGGTCGGCGGGATCGCCATCCTCGGCACCTTCACCGAACTCTCGATCCTCGGGTCCGTCACCGATGTGTCGATCTACGCGGTGAATCTGACCACCGGACTCGGACTCGGGCTCGCGGTGGATTACGGCCTGCTGATGGTCAGTCGCTTCCGTGAACGCCGCGCGGCCGGAGCCGAACCCGACGATGCGGTGATCGCTGCCGTATCGACGGCCGGGCGCACCATAGCCTTCAGTGCGGCCACCGTCGTGGCGGCCCTGTCCGCGCTGGTGATCTTCCCGCAGTACTTCCTGCGGTCCTTCGCCTACGGCGGCATCGGCGTGGTCGCCATCTCCGCCATTGCCGCGGTGGTCGTATTGCCCGCGCTGCTCGCGCTGCTCGGCGCGCGGACCGATGCGTGGCGGGTGCCCGGTGTCCGCGGAATCCGTGGTGACGCAACGCCGTTCTGGGCCGGAGTGGCCGGATTCGCGATGCGTAGGCCGCTACTGGCCGGTGTGCCGGTGGTGGCGGTGCTGCTACTCGCCGCCGCGCCGCTGTTGCACGTCCAGTTCGGTACGCCCGACGATCGGGTGCTGCCCACGAGTACCGAGGTGCGTCAGGTCGGTGACGCGATGCGGGACGATTTCGGCGGCGGCGATGTCAACGCGCTGTCGGTGATCACCGAAACCGGCGTTGCCGCAGCGCCGCTCGCGGATTACGCGCGCACCCTGTCCAGGGTCGAGCATGTCACCCAGGTCGATTCGAGTGCGGGCACGTTCGTCCACGGCGAGCTGACGGCGAGTACACCCGCCGATGCCCGGTTCGCCCGCCCGGACGCGCAGCGCCTGACCGTACTCACCGATCTGGACCGCAATTCCGCCGCCGCCCGCGATCTGGTCGATCGCGTGCGTGACGTGCCCGGTCCGGCCGGTGCCAATGCGCTGGTCGGCGGACAGGTGGCCGAACTGCGCGACAGCCTCGCCTCGATCGGCGCGAAACTGCCGATCGCCATCGGGTGGATCGTCGTGACGACCTTCGTGCTGCTGTTCCTGTTCACCGGCAGCATCGTGCAGCCGCTGCGCGCCCTGCTGTCGAATGTGCTGAGTCTGGCCGCCACGCTCGGGCTGATGGTGTTCGTCTTCCAGCAGGGGCACCTGTCCGGACTGATCGGATTCACCCCTGCGCCGCTGGATGTTTCGATGTTGCTGCTGCTGTTCTGCATCACTTTCGGACTATCGATGGACTACGAGGTCTTCGTGATCAGCCGGATCAAGGAACTACACGATCGCGGTGCGTCCACGAAGGAAGCGGTTATCGAGGGACTGGCCCGCACCGGACGCTTGGTAACCACCGCGGCGGCGCTGATTTCGATCAGCTTCCTCGCCTTCACCAGCAGTGACGTCCGGTTCATCCAGTTCTTCGGACTCGGCGCGGGGTTGGCGATCCTGATCGACGCGACACTGGTGCGCGGCGTGCTGGTGCCGGTCGCGATGCGACTGCTCGGCCGGGCGGCTTGGTACGCGCCGAAGCCGTTGCGTTTGGCGTACGGGCGGCTCGGTCTCGCCGAAGCCTGAGACGTACGTCACGCGGCCCCGCATGCATAGTGCGGGGCCGCGTTTCGGCTGTTGCCCTGTCGTTTTCGCCCGATCCGGCCAGGTCGAGCGAGGAAGGTGGCAGAGATCACAGAGTCGGTTATGGTTGCGGCCGTGGTGCTGACCGCAGTCCGATTCGGTACTCCAGCGATCGCATTTGCGCACCTGGTTAATCATGATCTTGACCGGATGTAAGTCCACCCCGAAGGGTTACGACTAGGTGTAGATCACGTTTATAACACAGTAAACCAACCTGAAGTTTCTTTTACCTCATCCAACTGTCGGCAACACCAATTATCTGGTGGTGAATGCGCAGGTCCGAGCAGCATTTAGTAACCATTGAGGACTCTATGTTAACAATGTAGCTAATCGCTCGAAGAATGTTTGTCGACCGCCTGTGGTTTCTGGATCGTGATCTGGGATCGCGTGCCGAAGGTTGGTTCCGAGGTCTGGTTTCGGCGGCCGAATGGACGCCGAGAGTTTGCTGGACCACTGGAAAACGATGTGCCCACATGGGTTTGCTGGGGCGCTGCTTTATACGCCTGACCTCGGCGGGGAGGGTTGCGTCGGGATAACGATTGTGTAGAGTTGACGGTAACGCTGGCCGCAGCTGAGCTGGACTCGCTGCGGCCAGCGGAACTCAATTGGGGGCCTTCGAATCTCGGTCGTTACGTAGCGTTGCTACCGATTGCCCGGACTCATTTCACTCACCGTGTGCTCGGCGTTGTCTGCCAGCGCTTCGCGGAATCCTCTTCAGCGCCACCGAATCCCAGTGTTGCCGCGGCTCGTGCGTCCTGCTCGAGTGCGGCCCGGCGACCCACCACGAAGACGTAGCCGAGAAACAGTGCCTCCGCGATGAATCCGATGCCGACCTTTACCGGCACGGGCAGCGAACTCGGTGTCACGAAACCTTCCAGCAGCCCGCAGACCAGCAGCACCGCGACCAGACCGAGCGCGACCGTCGCGGTGGCCCGGCCCTGACGCGCGACCGCCTCCAGCCGACTCGACCGTCCCGGATCGATCAGCGTCCAGCCCAGCTTCAGGCCGACCCCGCCCGCCACGAAGATCGCGGTCAGCTCGAGCGTGCCGTGCGGGAGAATGAATCCGAAGAACGAATCGAGCCGACCGGCATCGGCCATCAACCCGCCGGTCACCGCCGTATTGAGCGCGTTCCCGAACAGCAGGTACACCGCGGGCAGGATCAGCACCCCGGTGAACAGCACCATCGCGGTCACCCACGCGTTATTGGTCCACACCTGCGCGGCGAACGCGTCGTGCGGATGTTCGGAGTAGTAGGTCTCGAATTCGCCGCCGGGTGCGGTGAGCCAGTCGTTGTGATCGGAGATGCCGAACAGATCGCGCGCCGAACCGGAACCGGCGATCCAGACGGCCAGACCGGTGGAGACGATGACGAAGACTGCCGCCACCGCGACCCACCACGGCCACGCCCGATACAGCGCCGCGGGGAAGCGGTGGGTGAAGAACCGGCCGACCTGGCTCCACGCGTCGCCCTTGGTGCCGAGCACCCGGCCGCGCGCCTTGGTCAGCAGTGCGCTGAGCCCGGCGATGAGTTCCGGATCCGGACTGTGCGATTGCAGCCGCGCCAGCTGCTGTGAGGTGCGCCGGTACAGCGCGACGAGTTCGTCGGCCTCCGCGCCGCTGAGCTTGCGCCGACCGGCCAGATAGGCCAGTCGATCCCATGCCCCCCGCTGTGCGTAGCTGTACGCATCTACGTCCATTGGTTGCCTCCCATACCGCCGGTCGGAAGAATGCTATCGACATGGCTGAATTCACCACCGGCGAAGCGGTCGCACTCGAGCTGCCGATCGCCCGGATCCCGACCAGGGCCACCGCGTTCCTCGTGGACGTGCTGGTGCAATTCATGCTGGGCAGCATGCTGATGCTCGGCGTCAGCGTGGCGCTGCTCTACTTCGGCGCCGACTCCGCGTGGTACAGCGCAGCGGCGATCACCACGATCGTCGGGACGCTGGTCGGCTATCCGGTGGTCTGCGAAACGCTTATGCGCGGACGGACCGTCGGCAAGCTCGCGCTCGGGCTGCGGGTGGTGCGCGGCGACGGCGGGCCGATCGATTTCCGCCACGCCCTGACCCGCGGGCTGGCGGGTGTGATCGTCGACTTCTGGATGTTGGGCGCATTCGGCGCGGTCGGGGTGATCACCTCGATGTGCTCGCCGAATGCGCGCCGGGTCGGCGATGTGCTCGCGGGCACCGTTGTCGTGCACAGCCAGCGTCGCGTGCCCTTCCCGCTCCTGGCCGTCGCACCGCCCTGGCTCGTCGCCTGGTCCGGACAGTTGGACCTGTCCGGCATCACCGAGGACCTCGCACTCGCGGTGCGCCAGTACCTGTCCCGCATCAACACCCTGACCCCCGCCGCCCAGGCGAACCTCGGTCACACCATGCTCCTCGCCGTCTGCGACCGCCTGCAGATCCCGGTACCCGCCGGGTATCCACCCGTACAGATCCTCGGCGCGGTCATCGCCGAACGCCAACGCCGCACCCTCGCGCCGATCATCACCCCGATGGTTATGGCAGGTCCGCGCCCGATGCCGATCGCCCGCGTGAGCTAGCAACTCACATAGTGCCGGACTGCTTCAGCTCCAGGTATTCGTCGGCCAAGGCTTCGGGGAGGCGCTCCGGGGAGGCCGCGACCACATCAATGCCCATGCGGCGCAGGGATTCCTGGACCAGGGCGCGTTCGGCGATCAGGGATTCGGCGGCGGCCGCGGGATAGAGGTCGGCGAGGGTGTCGCGTTTGGTGGCGGCCGCGGCGACGTCGGGATCGGTGACCGAGACGATCAGGACGCGGTGGCGTTGGGCGAGGGTCGGCAGCACCGGTAGCAGGTTCTCTTCGACGGCCGCCCCGTCCAGACTGGTGAACCAGACGACCAGGCTGCGGCGGCGGGCGCGTTGGATGGCGGCGCGGACCAGGCCCGCGCTGTCGGTGTCGACCAGTGCGGGGGTGACGCCCGCCATGGCGTGCATGAGTTTCAGTTGCAGGCGGCGTCCGCCCACACCGCGGACCTCGGTGCGGACCTGCCGGTCGTAGGCGAGCAGATCCACCGAATCGCCTGCGGCCGCGGCCAATCCGCCGAGCAGGAGGGCGGCCTCGATGCTCGCGTCCAGCCAGGTACCGGTGCCGACGCGCCCCGCGCTGATGCGGCCGGTGTCGAGCACCATGAGCATGTGCCGGTTGCGTTCCGGACGCCAAGTGCGCACCAGGACATCGGTGGCGCGGGCGGTCGCACGCCAATCGATGGCCCGCACATCGTCGCCGGCGACATACTCGCGGAAGGAATCGAATTCGGTGCCCTGACCGCGCATATTCGCGACATTGCGGCCCTCGAGATGTTGCAGCCGTTTGACTTTCGAGCGCAGCAGCCGCTCGCTGCGGAATTCCGGCAGCGCCCGGACCCGCGCGGGCACGGTGCGGCGACTCTGCCATCCGGCCATACCGAGCAGGCCGAACAATCGCACCGTCACCGGACCGGCGACTCGATCGCCGCGGTAGGTCGGTGTCAATGCGGTTTGTATTCGCATGCGGGTGTTGGGCGGCAGATCCAGTCGGTGCGTGCGGGTTTCGGCGCGAGCGCTGCCGGGCCAGTCGTCCCACAGCCGTCCGCGCACGGTCCTGGTTCCGTTGTTCACCACGCCGAGTTCCACCTCGGCGCTGCGCCCGAGCCGGATCACGGTCAACGATTCCCTGGTCAGCGTGAGGTCGCGCGCTCGCGCCACCGTGCCGAGATCGAAAAGTACCAGGGCGGCAAGCACACTCGTCATGAGGACGACACCGAGCCACGACGGCATGACGAAGCAGACGAACAGCGCGAGCACCGCCGCCGTCAGGGCGAGCCGACCGGTAACGATCACGAGCTACACCGGAACCGGAACCGAAAGCAGCAGTGACGACATGACGCCCTCGGTCGTCACACCGTCCAACTCCGCCTCGGGCCGCAGATGCAGCCGATGCCGAAGCACCGCGACCGCAACCGATTTCACATCGTCCGGGGTCACGAACCCGCGCCCGTTCAGCCAGGCGAACGCGCGCGAGGCAGCCATCAGCGCGGTCGCGCCGCGGGTGGACGCACCGTGCTGGACGGCCGGGGAGGTGCGGGTGGCCCGGCAGATATCCACCGTGTAGGCGAGTACCTCCGGACTGATGGTGACCCGGGTGATCGCCGCCCGCGCCGCGGCGATATGCGCCGGACCCGCGACCGGACGCAGACCGGCGGCGGTCAGATCGCGCGGATCGAAGCCGTCCGCATGCCGCTGCAGAATGCGGAATTCGTCGTCGCGGCCGGGCAATTGGATATCGACCTTGAACAGGAACCGGTCCAGCTGTGCCTCCGGCAGCGGATAGGTGCCCTCCTGCTCGATCGGGTTCTGCGTCGCGACCACGACGAACGGGTCCGGCAGCGGCTGCGGCTTGCCGTCCACCGAAACCTGACGCTCCTCCATCGATTCCAGCAGCGCCGATTGGGTTTTCGGAGGCGTCCGGTTGATCTCGTCGGCGAGCAGCAGATTGGTGAAGACCGGGCCGTGCCGGAAGGTGAACTCGGTGGTGTGCGGATCGTATATCTGCGAACCCGTCACATCGCCCGGCATCAGGTCCGGGGTGAACTGGACCCTGGCATGGTCCAGATCCAGGGCCGTCGCGAGCGCACGGACCAGCAGCGTCTTCGCCACGCCGGGAACGCCTTCCAGCAGCACATGGCCGCGGCAGAGCAGGGCGAGCACCAGGTACATGATCGCGGTGTCGTTGCCGATCACCGCCTTGCCGATCTCGGCACGCAGTGCGGCGAATGCGGCGCCCGCCTCTTCGGCGGTCGGGGTGTGGTTGGTGTCCGTGCTGGTCATCCGACCTCCGCCTCTATCCATTCGAGTTGTGTGGCAACGAGTTGCAGGGTGCTCGCATCGGGCACCGGTCCGTACAGCGCGGCGCCGACCATGGCCGGATCGGCCCTGGTACGCGCGGCGACGGTCGCGACAAGCCGGTCCGGCGTGACATCGGTGCCGACGCCGAGCATCGGGCGGATGCGGCGCAGGGTGGCGGCGCGCAGCCGGGCCGCGACATGTTCGTGGTCCTTCGACCGGCGATAGAGCGCCGCCTGGCCGCCGAGCAGCTCGTTCGCAGCCACTTCCACGGGTCGCGGTTCGCCGACCAGCGCACCGCGACGACGCGCCCGCCACCACACCAGTACCGCCGCGGCGATGAGGAATTGCAGGCCGCCGAAGGCGACCGGTGCGGGCAGCCTGCCGAAGATGGAGTCCTGGCCCGCGCCGAAGCCGGAGTCGCGGTTGTCATCCGGAGGTTGCTCGGGCGGTTTGGGCGGCGGAATATCCGGCAGTGTCGGCTTATGCGGCGCGGGCGCGGCACACGAATTCAACACCGCGTACAGCAGCACGACCAGCGCGATGGCGGCGAGCAGCGCGGCCCAGAATTTCGGATTGCGCAGCAGATCCGGCAGCGGCGGAAGTTGTCGGCGGGTCTTGGTCTTCTCGGTGATCGTCGCTTCGACCGGTTCCGGTGCGGGCGGTGGGGCGCTGCGCGAGTAGCGGTCGGCATATTCGAGGCGGCGGTATTCGTCCTCGGTGGCGCGGCGGCCGCCGTACACGACCTCGTCGAAACTGTGTGCGGCCGGGTGTAATTCGCTCGCATCCTCGAGCGGCAGCGCGGTGGTCGCGTCGTCGGCGGTTTCCCGCGCGGTCCGCGAGCGGCGGACCTCCAGCATGCCGCGCTGTTCCAGCCCGCGTAGTACCGCGCGGAATCGCTCGCGGAGCGCGGTGTCGAAATCCCGGTGCAGTGCGGCGTTTTCGGCGGCGTCGCGGTGGGCGTCCGCGGGGCCGAGTCGTGGTGGCGGCGGAGCCGTGGGTTCTGTCATCGTTTATCCGTCCCGGGGACCCGGATATCGAGCCCCTCGCGGCGGCATCGGCGATCCACATACGAGACCACCTGCGTCGCCGACTCGACCACCTCGCCGAAGGCGATGATCAACAGCGCGGACGTCGACAGCAGGACGATGACCTGCCAGCGATGAGTGCCGGTGAAATCCGAGAGGTACCACGGAATGCCGAGCAGCGGCACGGCGACGAAGACGACCAGGGCACGGCAGGCGAACCACAATCCGGTTATCGACGACTGCGCCCCCTGCACGAGCAGCTTCGAGCGCGCGACCGCTCCGGCGTGCGTGGTCCGTTCGACGAAGATCACCGGCACCGCGACGAACCGTCCGGCCCGCAGATAGCCGAGCCAGATCAGCGCGAACGGATACGTGATGATCAGCAGGCTGCCGATGATCAGCACGCCGATGCCGACCAGTGTGAACAGCACGTGGAAGGCCAACAGCGGACCGGCGACCGCACCCACCCGGCTCAGCGCCGTGCGCCAGCCGATCGGCGATCCGGCGACCGTCGCGAGTCCGAGGGCGACCGTCATCCCGCGCAGCAGGAACCGCAGCAACCAGGCGGCGGCCGCCGTCGACAGGATCGCCGCCCACGCGGTGCCCGCGTCGGAGCCGTCGGTCAGAGAGGAGATCCCGCCGGTAATCGCGACGACCAGCAGTTCGGCGAGGACGAGTCCGATCGCGGTCGTGCCCGCCAGCACGACGACATTCGCCTGGATCAGCGCGAACGGCTCGTCGAGCAGTTCGCGAAAGCTCAGTGGGCGGATCGGCACCGTCGTTCCAGGGGAGGTTGGCACCGGATCGTTCCCCGCCCCGACGGCACCGGCCGGCTCGGCGGCTGGTAACACGCGGCCGAGTCTAGCCGTCGGCGACCCGCCAGGCGGGGCGCAACATACCGATGGTGCGTCTGCTCAGCGCTCGAGCAGTCGTTGCACGACGTTCCGGTATCGCGTCGGGTCGATCGGCGGGAGGCCGAGCAGCGCGCGCAGATAGACGCCGTCGCCGACCAAACGGATGATGTCGGCCCGCACCGGATCGTCGATGTCCTTGTCCAGGCCGTCCGACCAGCCGTCCATCATGTCCGACAGCGCCTGCTGCACCTCGTCGGTTTCCGGGCCGGAGTTGGCGTCGATGGTGCGCATGGCCGCGACCATCGAACGGTAGAGCGTCAATTCGAGCGCGTCCGAGGTGTTGTTCGGATTCGGGGTCTGCAGATACCACTCGGCCACGGAGGTGCCCTTGGCGACGGCGGCGCCGAGTTGTTCTTCGGCGCGTTCGCTCAGTCGGCGCACCAGGCCCGCGAGCAGGGCGTCCTTGCTTTTGAAGTGGTACAGCAGGCCGCCTTTGGAGACCCCGGCGGTCGCGGCGACATTCTCCAGGGTCACCTGGGACATGCCCTTTTCCAGCAGCAGGGTTTCGAGCGCGTCCAGGATCCGGTCGCGGGTGTTCGCGGTCACTCCGGTCACTATACCGGCTGGACGGGAAGGTTCACTTACTGTACCGTCTGGACGGTAAGAAGACCCAGCGATGGAAGTCGAGAAGGCGATGACCACACAGATCGAGAAGGACACCGGGTTGGTGCCGCGTGCCACGGCGCGTGATTGGGCCGGACTGGTGGTGCTGGCCTTGGCCCTGCTGCTGCTCGCTGTCGACGCGACCGTCCTCGACCTCGCGGTGCCCGCGATCAGCGCGGAACTGGCACCGACCACGCCGCAGCTGCTGTGGATCATCGACGTGTACTCGTTTGTGCTGGCCGGACTGCTCGTCGTGATGGGCAATCTGGGTGACCGGATCGGACGGCGCAGGTTGCTGCTGATCGGCGCCGCCGGATTCGGTCTCGCGTCGTTGCTCGCCGCCTGGTCGGTCGATCCGCAGATGCTCATCGCCGCACGCGTGCTGCAGGGTGTCGCCGGTGCCACCCTCATGCCCGCGACACTGGGTCTTATCCGGTCGATGTTCCTTGATCCGCGACAGCGCACCGTCGCCATTTCCGTCTGGTCCGCGATGGCCGGCGGCGGTGCGGCGGCCGGTCCGCTGCTCGGCGGCTGGCTGCTCGAGCATTACTGGTGGGGTTCGGTATTCCTGGTGAATCTGCCGGTGATGCTGGTGCTGCTCGCGGTGGGGCCGGTACTCATTCCGGAATCCCGTGACCCGAAGCCCGGTCGCTTCGATCTGGCGAGCGCGGTGCTGTCCATGCTGGCCATGGTGCCGGTGGTGTATGCGGTCAAGGAGTCCGCGGCGCACGGTATGAGCCTGCGGCTCTTGGTGATCGGTGCGATCGGCGTGATCGCGGGCTTGCTGTTCGTGCGCAGGCAGCGCGGTCTGGCGCATCCGATGCTCGATTTGAAGCTGTTCGCATTGCCTAGGTTCCGCACTGCGGTGCTCACCAGTCTGCTCGCGGTATTCGCGCTGGCCGGTGTGCTCTTTTCCGGTTCGCAGTATCTGCAGTTGGTGCTGGGACGTTCGCCGATGCAGGCCGGATTGCTGCTGCTGCCCGGTCTCGGGGCCAGTGTATTCGCCTCGCTCGCGGCGGCGTGGATGGTTCGGGTGCTACGTCCCGGAGTGGTGCTGGGCGGTGCGCTGGTGCTCGCCGCGGTCGGTGCGGCGCTGTTCCTGTGGCTGAGCCCGGATGCGGCGACCAGTACGGTGCCGTTCATCCTCGGGTTCCTGTTCATCGGGGCGGGTGTCGGTGTGGCACTGACGGTTTCGTCGGATCTGGTGGTGGGTTCGGCACCGGCCGAGCGGGCCGGTGCGGCCGCGGCGGTTTCGGAGACCGCCTACGAGAGCGGTATCGCACTCGGGGTGGCGGTCCTCGGCAGCGTGACCATGGCCGTGTTCCGGGGTGGGCTCGACCTGTCCCAGGTGCCGAGCGCGCAGGTCGGTGCGGCGTCGGAATCCCTCGGCGGCGCCACCGAATTCGCTCGGCAGCTGCCGGAATCGGTGGCCGATGGATTCCTGACTTCAGTGCACGAGGCCTTCGTCTCGGGCGTCCACGCCGCCGCGATCGGCACGGCCGTCGTGCTGCTGATCGCTGCTGTGGTGGCATTCCGGTTGCGGACGGCCCGCGCGTAACCCAGTGCAGCCGAGAAGATTTCGTCACGGTTGCGAAGGCCGCGGTCACGGCGAGCGGTGGGGTTCTCGGAGGCGGGCCGGCGCCGGTTCCTTCGCGTTACGCCATTAGCGGGAATCGGCGAGGTGGTTCGGATACCCACTCGGCCAGGGGAGGCCGCCATCGAGGAGGCCAGGTCGGCGGGCTGGTTACCGGTGCGGGCGCGGAGTCCCCGGCTCAGATGACGGCGTGGACAGCGGGGTTTCACCGTGCACCCGATTGCGGCCGCCACCAGCGGGTGCGAAGTCATAGGCGGTGATCGCCCTACTGGGGCCTGCCCAGTCGGGTCGATGTGACGCGGCCGCGGAGAGTGACGGATTCGCCGAGCTGCCAGTGCATTGCTTCGGACGGATCGGCGGCGGCGATGGTGGATGCCGAGGTGAGCAAGCGGTTGGGGTCGGTTTTGGCGAGTTCGCAGAGTCGGGCGGCCTCGTTGACCGCATCGCCGATGACGGTGAATTCGTAGCGCTGGTGCGCGCCGACATTGCCCGCGACGACGCGGCCCGCCGCAACGCCGATGGCGGCGGTGAAATCAGAGGCCTTGGTGGTCAAGCGGTTTCGGATGGCGCGGGCACACGACAGGGCCGTGCCCGCCGCGTCGTCGAGTGGTGCCGGCGTGCCGAAGACGGCGAGTGCGGCGTCGCCCTCGAACTTGTTGAGCAGGCCGCCGCACTCTTCGACCTCGTCGACCACGATCTCGAAGAAGCTGTTCAGAATGGCGACGATTTCGGTGGCGGGCCGGGTGGCGGTCATGGTCGTCGAGCCGATGATGTCGATGAACAGCACGGCTGCCTCGCGCTCCACCCCGCCGAGATTCGGCTCGCGCTCGAGCGCCGCCTCCGCGACCTCGTGGCCGACATGTCTGCCGAACAGGTCTCTGATCTGTTCGCGCTCACGCAGTCCCGCCACCATGCGATTGAATCCGCTTTGCAGCTCACCCAATTCGGTGCCGTCGTACACCGTGACCGCGACATCGAGATCGCCGTCCTCCACCCGACGCAGCGCGCGCCGCACACCACGAATGGGTGCGACCGTCGCCGAAAGCGTCTGCGCCATCAGCAATAGACCGAAGCAGAGCCCGGCCCCGCCGAGCGCCAGCATGCACACCGCCAACCGCGCCGTGCTCACGGTGTCCATGGTCAGCGCCATGATGGCGAGCACCATGGAGCCTGCGACCGGCACCGCGGAGCCGAGCGTCCAGGCCAGAATCGATCGGCCGAAGACACCGATCCCGCGCCGCTGTCGTGAGGCCGCCGCCTCCAGTACCCGCGCGGTCGAGGGGCGCAGCGCGAACTCGATGATCAGATAACTGTTGGCGGACACCACGATCGCACTGATCCCGATGCCGAAGACGATTTTCGGAATCAGCGCCGGATCCGACAGTCCGTACAGCGCGGTCAGCAGCGTCATCCCGCCCAGCCAGAGCACCGCCTGGCACCCTACGAGCAGCATCGGCACCCGCGTGGCCGCGATCTGTTCCGCCTCGTTCGGCACCTGATCCGGATCGATGGCCCAGCGCAACGCACGCAGCCCGCGCGTCGTGCCCCACCACATCCCGATCAGCAGCGCCAGCACCCCATACAGCGGTGTAGCAACGAAATTGAGCAGCACCAGCCGCCTGGTGAAGACCGTCGGCCCGGGCAATACGAAGCCGATCAAGGCGATCGAGACGGTGATCCCGGTGACATTCGCGATCAACAACGGCACGGTCAACAGCAACTGCACCCGAATCCGCCGCTTCCCCGCCGACTCCGCCGCCGACCCGAGCAGCCGCGACCCCCACGGGGCAGCCCCCGCATCCGGCACGGTCCGCAAGTCACTGTCGGGCATGCGTTGCAGACTATGCGGCGCAGTGGTGTCAACGGCAGTCAGCGGTGCCCGCATCGAGCGGCCGCCGGTCGAGATGGCGGCAGCGGCCTCTCCGACCGGGGAGCGGCAGGCACCATACCGTGCGCGTCGAACAGGGCCGGGTGAACCAATGCGGTTACTGCGGCCGATCGAAGGGCCTCGTGCTTCCGGTCGCGCGTCAGGCCGCACGAACCGGCTGTTGGGATCGTGCCGTCAGTTGGCGGCGGCAGTTCCCGCGGGGCGCGGAGTGACTGCGGCCTGCAGTTGGCACCACGTGGCGCCCGCCGAACAATGCTGCGGTATACGAACGTGGAATCGGCGGCTGATCCACGTGCGTCCGGTCTCGGACGGCACCGTCCGTCCGGCGATGGACCGGCTGCTGGATCGTGCCGGTCAGTTGGCGGGCGGCAGTTCCCTTGGGCCGCGGTGGCCGGGGAGTTCGTTGCGGGGGCGGGTCGAGAGTTCGTCGTGGCGGTCGGCTTGGGGGAGGCCGTAGCCCTGGGGGGCGGGCTGGGGGAGGGCGGAGTAGTGGGGGTTCTGGGTGTAGTCCGCGTCGACGACGGTGGCCGCGACGCGTTGGGCGTGCCAGGACTCGGGGGTGGCGGGCAATTGGTAGCCGGGGTGCGGGGGCTGGGTGATGGCCGGGGCGTGCGAATCCTGGGAGTCGACGGTCACCTTGCGGGTGCGGCGCAGGGTGAAGGTGATCTCCTCGACCTCTTCGAATGCCTGGCGTGCGGTGCGCAGCGGGTGGGTGGCGGTGTCGATCGCATTGGCGACGAACGCGGGTACCAGCGGCCGGATGAAGCGGGCCGCGGTATCGGAGAACGGCACGGTGCCGATCAGCGGAAGTTCCAGGCCGCCGCTCCTGGGCGCGGCGGGTGCGGCCGAGGCGGTATGGGGCACCACCGCGCCTGCACCGCCGGTCGGTGCGAGCGCGCCCGCACTCATGGTGGCCGGAAGATTGGGGGTCACCTCATGAGACACAGAGCTGTCCTCTCGGTCGCCAGCCGTTCCGGCTGGAAGTTCACCTCGCCCCGGGTCCGTGATGCCGATTTCCAACCCGCCGATGGCGGCGATGATCCGGGTGCGCTGACGCTCCCGATCGATGGCGGTATCGGCCTCGACGGCCAGTCGGGCGGCGGTCAATTGTTGTTCGGTGCGCAGGTTTTCGGCCTCGGCCCGCACCTCCGCGCGTTTCACCGCGATAGCGGCGTCGGCGCCGCGTTCGGCGCGGTCCTGCACGGTGTGGAAGGCCAGTCGCCGATCGAGTGAGGTCTCCCCGCGCCACCACCGCAGGATCAGCGGCAGCAGCGCGAGCAGGACGAAGGTGAGGATGCTCAGCACTCGCAGCAGGAATGCGCTCGCCGTACCGGTGGTGTAGTCGTTCATGGCCAGCCAGCGCGCGCCCAGGCCGCGATCGGCATCGGCGAAGGCGGCGGACCCGGCGGTGTCGAGTGCCTTCTGGTCCTCGGTGATCCGCTGATCCAGTCCGGCCACCCGATCCTGCGCTGCGGCGAGCTGCTTGCGCGCGTCGTCGAGCATCGCGTTTGCGGTCTGCGATTCGGGACCGCGACCGGGCACACCGGTGATCCTGGTCTGCGGGCATTCCGGCGTCGGGTTGTATTCGCAGCGCGCGATCACCAGCGCGTGGTCGATATCGGCCTGCGCCTTGGTAATCGACTGGTCCAGTGCGGCGCGATCGGCCTTCGCACGCTCCAGCTCGGTCCGCGCGGTGACCACCGCAGGTGCGGAATCGACCGCACGCTGCGCCTTTTCATCGAGCAGCCGATCGATGGTGCCGCCGAAGAGCACCGTCGAAGCGAGTTCTGCGACCAATACCCCGGCCAGGACTGCGACGGCGACGCGTCCGGCGAGGCCTCGGCGATCCGGACCACCGGCGGGTCGTGCGGTCGCGAGGGCACGTGCCACCGCACCCGCCAGCAGTGCGACGACGAGCGCGACGAACACGATCGCGAACAACGGCATGGCATCGGCCGTGGCAAGTGCGACCGTGCCGACGATCCCGGCCACCGCCGCGAACAGCAGTACAACGGCGCCGCTCACGGCATAATCCGCCCGCTCATGCGGATAGTCGAGTTCGGACCCACCCTGCTCGCGCCCGAGACCTCCACCGAGCCAGGTGAACAAGCCGGTGACTGTCATGGGATCCCACATCCTCTACATCCCAAGTCAAAGTGGCGGCCCGCTAGCGACTGCTTGCAGGTCGCTCGAAAACCCGCCGAAGCCGTCACTGATTCGTTGTCACAGCGTGACAGGCGTGACCGCGACACACCGAGCACGCGGCCTGGGATGTGGTCAGGCTCACAGAATTCGGTATGACCGCCGGACTTGTGCGCCCGCTCACCCTTAATCTGGCAGGAATGACCGCACCGGAACGAGCCGACGAACGGGGTGTTGCGAGTGTTTTTCCGAGGCTCGGCAAGGGTTTTGGTGTGTGTGGCAGCGGCTCTGTTGATGGCCGCCCCCGATAGCCGTGCGCAAACACTCGATGACGATCCGGCCTTGGATCGCATCGTCGCTCTGGTGACCGAACGCCTGGATACTGCCGACGCCGTCGCCGCGGCCAAATGGGCGACCGCCGCGCAGAACGGTGGCCGGCCCTCGATCGACGATCCGGAACGCGAAGCGCAGGTATACAACGCGATGGTGCGCCTCGGCGCCGACCGCGGACTTCCGGAAAGCTGGATCAACCAGGTGTTCTTCGGACAGATCGAGGCCAACAAGATCGTCCAGCGCGGCCTGGTCACCCGCTGGCGCTTCGATCCGGCCGCGGCGCCGAGCATGCCGCCCGACCTGGCGTCGGTGCGCCCGGTGATCGACCGGGTGAATGTGGAAATCGTCGACCAACTCGCACTGCGCCGCGCCGAGCTCACCGGTCCCAACTGTGTCTTGCGCCTGGCACCGCCGGTTTTCGGGATGCTCGCCGCCGGCCGCGACGCGCTGCATCAGACGGCGCTGGTCCGTGCCGCCGCCGCGCTGTGCGGTCCCTAGAAGGGTGTGCTGTTAGCCGCAAGTCGTCGGCACCGCGTGTCGCCCGGCGGAAATGTGTCGTAAACCACTCGAATTAGATTGCTGAAAATGTGCTGAATTCCACATCCAGCAAAAGAGTCCGGACGGTCGGATCGGGTTGTGTGCTTGTCACACCCCTGTCGGAAATCTCTCATCCGGCCCGCCGGTCAGTTAGCCACCGTGAATCGGGTTTGCCTCGAGTGAAGCAGGGGAAATCCACTTCGATGCAGGTGAGCGCCGGTTCTCGGGGTGCGAGGTGTGGCGCGGATGCGGGTCCTGGGCGCCCGTTCTCGCTGCTGGCACCCGGTGCCAAGGGGATCGATCGGACCGCGTTCGCTGCTTTACACTGGACAACGCGCACACGTGGAGGACTGATTGAAGAAGCCCAGCTAGACCCAGTTATTAGCATCACCTGAGTTGGTTGGGCCCAGGACCTGACTTATCGTTTGCTCTTACGCCGAACACAGAATGTTCGGCACCAGCGCCCGCTCGGGCTCGGAAATCCGGTGCCCAAGCGTAGCGGGCGCGCACCCGTGCGGAGGTAAGGAACACGTAAGCGTTCCGTTACCGACGAGCACCCCTACGTCATCGCAGCGGGTGGACAACTGGAGACGTGACTGCACGAAGAAGACCATCAGCGCGGCTGGTTTCGCAACGTACAGGCGCAGTCTTGACGGAGGCAATCGACGAAAGGCCCCTTTCCCATAGGCCGATTCATCGAGGCCGACTTTCTTGAAGGCAGAGGCATGACGCAACTTCCTGGCCACAGGTCCCCCGGACCCATCGGGCTCTATGACCCGGCGAACGAGCACGACGCCTGCGGTGTCGCATTCGTCGTCGACATGCACGGCCGCCGCAGCCGCGACATCGTCGACAAGGCTATTACGGCTCTGTTGAACCTGGAGCACCGCGGTGCCGCAGGTGCCGAACCCAATAGTGGTGACGGCGCCGGCATCCTGATCCAGATTCCGGACCGGTTCTTCCGTGCCGTGGTCGATTTCGAGTTGCCGCCGGAGGGTTCCTACGCCACCGGTATCGCCTTCCTGCCGCAGGCCCGCCGCGAGGCGACCAAGGCCGCCTACGGCCTGGAGCGCATCGTCGAATCCGAGGGCCTCGCCGTGCTCGGCTGGCGCGAGGTGCCCACCGACGAGTCCACCCTGGGTGCGCTGGCCCGCGACGCCATGCCGACCTTCCGCCAGATCTTCATCGGCTCGCCGAAGGGTTCGGCCGAGCAGCTGTCGGGCATGGATCTGGAGCGCCGGGCCTATGTCGTGCGCAAGCGCGTCGAGCACGAACTGGGCAAGGCCGGTGCGGGCGAGGGCGCGGTCGGCAAGGAGTCGGTGTACTTCCCGAGCCTGTCCGGTCAGACCTTCGTCTACAAGGGCATGTTCACCACCCCCCAGCTGCGCGCGTTCTACCTGGACCTGCAGGACGGCCGGATGGAGTCCGCCCTCGGCATCGTGCACTCCCGGTTCTCCACCAACACCTTCCCGTCGTGGCCGCTCGCGCATCCGTTCCGCCGGGTCGCGCACAACGGTGAGATCAACACCGTCACCGGTAACGAGAACTGGATGCGCGCCCGCGAGGCGCTGCTGCGCTCGGATGTCTTCGGCATCGACGAAGCGGGCAATAACCGCCTGCAGAAGATCTTCCCCGTCTGTACCCCGGGGGCGAGCGATACCGCGCGCTTCGACGAGGTGCTGGAACTGCTGCACCTCGGCGGCCGCAGCTTGCCCCACGCGGTGCTGATGATGATTCCCGAGGCCTGGGAACGCAACGAGAACATGGACCCGCAGCGGCGGGCGTTCTACCGCTACCACTCGATGCTGATGGAGCCGTGGGACGGCCCGGCATCGGTGTGCTTCTCCGACGGCACCGTGGTCGGCGCCGTCCTCGACCGCAACGGCCTGCGCCCTAGCCGCATCTGGGTCACCGATGACGGTCTGGTCGTCATGGCCTCCGAGGTCGGTGTCCTCGATATCGATCCGGCCAAGGTGGTCCAGAAGGTCCGGCTGCAGCCGGGCCGCATGTTCCTGGTCGACACCTCACAGGGCCGCATCGTGGGCGATGAGGAGCTCAAGAGCCAGCTGGCCGCCGAGCACCCCTACCAGGAATGGCTCGATGCCGGCGTGACCAAGCTGGCCGATCTGCCCGACCGCCCGCATGTGCACATGTCGCACGATCGCGTGCTGATCCGCCAGCAGATCTTCGGATATACCAATGAAGAGCTGAATCTACTGATCTCGCCGATGGCCAAGACCGGCGGTGAGGCGCTCGGCTCGATGGGCACCGACACCCCGATCGCGGTACTGTCCTCGCGCCCCCGGCTGCTCTTCGACTACTTCTCCCAGCTGTTCGCGCAGGTGACCAACCCGCCGCTGGACGCGATCCGCGAAGAAGTGGTGACCAGCCTGCGCCGGGCCCTCGGCCCGGAGGCCGATCTGCTGCATCCGGGACCTGAGTCCTGCCACCAGATCACCATCCCGCAGCCGATTCTGGACAACGACGAGCTGGCCAAGCTCATCCACATCAACGACGACGGCTCGCATCCGGAGCTGCGCTCGGTGGTCGTGCACGGTCTGTACCCGGTGAAGAAGGGTGGCAAGGGCCTGCGCAAGGCCCTCGAGGCCATCAACACCCAGGTCTCGGCCGCCATCGAGGGCGGAGCGCGGATCATCGTGCTGTCTGATCGCGAGTCCAATGAGAAGCTGGCGCCGATTCCGTCGCTGCTGCTGACCTCGTCGGTGCACCACCACCTGGTGCGCGAGCGCACCCGCACGATGGTCGGCGTGGTCGTCGAGGCCGGTGACGCCCGCGAGGTGCACCACATGGCCATGCTGGTCGGCTTCGGCGCGGCCGCGATCAACCCGTACATGGCCTTCGAAACCATCGAGGATCTGCTCGAGCGCGGGGGGCTCCAGCTGCCCGGCAGCACCGGCGACCTGCCCGCCGACTACCGCAAGGCGGTCGCGAACTACAACAAGGCCGCGAGCAAGGGCGTGCTCAAGGTGATGTCCAAGATGGGCATCTCCACCATCGCCTCCTACACCGGCGCGCAGCTGTTCCAGGTCATCGGCCTGTCGCAGGAACTGGTGGACGAGTACTTCACCGGCCTGCGTTCGCATCTGGACGGCATCGGCCTCGACGAGATCGCCGCCGATGTGGCAGCCCGGCACACCGTGGCGTTCCTGGAGAACCGCAACGAGCGCGCGCACCGCGAGCTCGAGGTGGGCGGTGAATACCAGTGGCGGCGCGAGGGTGAGTACCACCTGTTCAACCCGGACACCGTATTCAAGCTGCAGCACGCCACCCGCAGCGGGCAGTACTCGATCTTCAAGGAGTACACCAAGCTGGTCGACGATCAGTCCGAGCGGCTGGCCTCGCTGCGCGGCCTGTTCAAGTTCAGGACCGGTGAGCGCAAGCCGATTTCGATCGACGAGGTCGAACCGGCCAGCGCCATCGTCAAGCGGTTCTCTACCGGCGCGATGAGCTACGGCTCCATCTCCTCCGAGGCGCACGAGACCCTCGCGATCGCGATGAACCGCCTCGGCGGTCGCTCGAATTCCGGTGAGGGCGGCGAACATCCGGCCCGCTTCGAGGTCGAGGAGAACGGTGACTGGCGGCGTTCGGCGATCAAGCAGGTCGCCTCGGGTCGCTTCGGTGTCACCGCGCACTACCTGACCAACTGCACCGATATCCAGATCAAGATGGCCCAGGGCGCCAAGCCCGGTGAGGGCGGTCAGCTGCCCGCGCACAAGGTGTACCCGTGGGTCGCCGAGGTGCGGCACTCGACGCCGGGCGTCGGCCTGATCTCGCCGCCGCCGCACCACGACATCTACTCGATCGAGGATCTGGCGCAGCTGATCCACGACCTGAAGAACGCGAACCCGCAGGCGCGGATTCACGTGAAACTTGTTGCGGAGCCAGGTGTCGGCACGGTTGCGGCCGGTGTGTCGAAGGCACACGCGGACGTGGTGCTGATCTCCGGCCACGACGGTGGTACCGGCGCCTCGCCGCTGACCTCGCTCAAGCATGCGGGCGGTCCCTGGGAGCTCGGCCTGGCCGAGACCCAGCAGACGTTGCTGCTCAACGGACTTCGCGACCGCATCGTCGTGCAGGTCGACGGCCAGATGAAGACCGGCCGCGACGTGATGATCGCCGCACTGCTCGGCGCCGAGGAATTCGGTTTCGCCACTGCGCCTCTGGTGGTTTCGGGCTGCATCATGATGCGGGTCTGCCACCTCGACACCTGCCCCGTCGGTGTCGCGACGCAGAACCCGGTGCTGCGCGAACGCTTCACCGGCAAGCCGGAATTCGTCGAGAACTTCATGCTGTTCATCGCCGAAGAGGTACGGGAACTGCTGGCGGAGTTGGGCTTCCGCACCCTGGACGAGGCCATCGGCCGGGTCGATATGCTCGACACCTCCCAGGCCAAGGCGCACTGGAAGGCCAGCAAGCTGGACCTGTCGCCGATCCTCGACGATGTCGAGACGGCATTCATGCGCCAGGACCGGTACTGCACCAAGACCCAGGACCACGGCTTGGACCGGGCGCTGGACGTGCAGCTGATCGCGCAGAGCGCCGATGCGCTCGAGCGCGGCCAGGCGGTGAAGTTCGAAACCAAGATCACGAACGTGAACCGCACCGTCGGCACCATGCTCGGCCACGAGGTGACCAAGCTCTACGGTGGCGCGGGCCTGCCCGACGACACCATCGACATCACCTTCACCGGTTCCGCGGGCAACAGCTTCGGCGCCTTCGTGCCCGCGGGCATCACGCTGCGGGTGCAGGGCGACGCGAACGACTATGTGGGCAAGGGTCTTTCCGGCGGCCACCTGATCGTGCGCCCGTCGCTGAACGCACCGGCCGACTTCGTCGCGGAGCAGAACATCATCGCGGGCAACGTGATCCTGTTCGGCGCCACCAGCGGCCAGGCCTTCATCAACGGTGTGGTCGGCGAGCGGTTCGCCGTGCGCAACTCCGGCGCCACCGCGGTGGTCGAGGGCGTCGGTGACCACGGCTGTGAGTACATGACCGGTGGCCGGGTGGTCATCCTCGGTGAGACCGGCCGCAACTTCGGCGCCGGTATGTCCGGCGGTGTCGCCTTCGTATACGACCCGAACGGCACCTTCGAGGCAAAGCTCAACCCCGAGCAGGCCGACGCGGTCGAGCAGCTCGCCGGTGACGACTTCACCTGGCTGCGCGACACCGTCACCCAGCACCGCGATCAGACGGGTTCGGCTGTCGCCGAACGCATTCTGAGCGACTGGTCCCAGCAGGTGAACCACTTCGTGAAGGTTATGCCGCGCGAATACAAGAAGGTTTTGCTCGCGATTTCCGAAGCCGAGAAGAACGGCACGGACGTCGACGAGGCGATTATGGAGGCGGCACGTGGCTGACCAAAAAGTTCTAAAGATGACGTCGACGAGGCGCTGTGACCATTCAAGGCGGCACGTGGCTGACCAGAAAGTTCTGAAGATGACGTCGACGAGGCGCTGTGACTATTCGGGGGCGGCACGTGGCTGACCCGCAAGGATTTCTGAAGCACACCAAACGGGAACTGCCGACGCGTCGTCCGGTTCCGCTGCGCCTGATGGACTGGAAAGAGGTCTACGAGCAGGGTTTCTCGCACCAGACCCTGCAGACCCAGGCCAGCCGGTGTATGGACTGCGGTATTCCGTTCTGTCACAACGGCTGTCCGCTGGGCAACCTCATCCCGGAGTGGAACGACCTGGTTCACAAGGGCCAGTGGCGTGAGGGCATCGACCGGCTGCACGCGACCAACAACTTCCCGGAGTTCACCGGGCGGCTGTGCCCGGCGCCGTGCGAGGCGTCCTGTGTCCTTGGCATCAACCAGGATCCGGTGACGATCAAGCAGGTCGAGGTCGAGCTCATCGAGAACGCCTTCGACGAGGGCTGGGTGGCCCCGGTCTACCCGACCCGCCTCACCGGCAAGAGGGTCGCCGTGGTCGGTTCCGGCCCGGCCGGTCTGGCCGCCGCACAGCAGCTGACCAGGGCCGGTCACACCGTGACCGTCTTCGAGCGCGCCGACCGCATCGGTGGCTTGCTGCGCTACGGCATTCCGGAATTCAAGATGGAGAAGCGCTTCATCGACCGCAGGCTCGCGCAGATGGAAGCCGAGGGCACCATCTTCAAGACCGGGGTGAACGTCGGTGTCGACATCACCGCCGCGCAACTGCGCGAGCGGTTCGACGCGGTCGTGCTGGCCGGTGGCGCCACCCTGGCGCGTGACCTGCCGATCCCGGGCCGGGATCTGGACGGCATCCACCAGGCGATGGAATTCCTGCCGTGGGCCAACCGGGTGCAGCACGGCGACGATGTCACCGACGAGAACGGCCTGCCGCCGATCCACGCCAAGGACAAGAAGGTCGTCATCATCGGTGGCGGTGACACCGGCGCGGACTGCCTGGGCACCTCGCACCGTCAGGGCGCGGCCAGCATCCACCAGTTCGAGATCATGCCGCGGCCGCCGGAGGAGCGCGCCTCCTCCACTCCGTGGCCGACTTACCCGCTCATGTACCGGGTCTCCTCGGCGCACGAGGAGGGCGGCGAACGCGTGTTCTCGGTGAACACCGAGCGTTTCGTCGGCGCGGACGGCAAGGTCACCGCGCTGGAGGCGCACGAGGTCAAGATGGTCAACGGCCGCTTCGAGAAGGTCGAGGGCACCGACTTCACCCTGGAGGCCGATCTGGTGCTGCTCGCGATGGGCTTCACCGGACCCGAGAAGCCGGGCTTGCTCGAAGGTCTCGGCGTCGGCTACGACCAGCGCGGCAATGTCCAGCGCGACAAGAACTGGTCGACCAATGTCCCCGGCGTCTTCGTCGCCGGTGATATGGGCCGCGGCCAGTCGCTGATCGTCTGGGCCATCGCCGAGGGCCGCGCCGCCGCGTCTGCCGTAGACAAGTTCCTCGAGGGCGAGACCGCGCTGCCCGCGCCGATCCCGCCGACGGCAGTCGCGCAACGATAGAACCTCTCTTACCGGAGCGGAAAGGGCGCCTGTGGATCTCGAATCCACAGGCGCCCTTATCGTTTGCCCCGCGTACGTATTCGATCTTGGCGCGACACGCGGAAGGTCGCTGAGCGGAACCGTTTTCGACGGGCTCGCTGACGGGAATCGGACACGGTAACGAGTTCGAATGGCGCAGGTCGAGGCGTTGCCTTATTGTGATCTGCGGCGTGGTGCGTGATCTTGGGATGTGGGTTGCGACGTGTGTGTCATACCCGGTGGGTGACCGATACGCACTGGACCGACATCCGCCGAGGTCAGCACGGTTGGCAAAAGACTGTCGGAGCTAGCTCTCGCAAGGGGCGATGTTTTGAACTGGAGCGGTATGCGGTTGAAGAAGGTGGCCGCCGCACTCGGTGCGTGCGCGGCTGTAGCATCCGGCGTAGTCCTTGGTAGCGGTTCGGTAACGGCCGATCCGGGCTGCCCGAGCCTCTATGTGGTTGCGATTCCGGGTACTTGGGAGACCGGAAAGGACAAGACGCCGCAGCCCGGCATGCTGTCCGGCGTAACCAATGGCCTTGGCCGGTCGGTGGACGTCGATTACGTGACATATGCCGCGACCGCCTTCCCGTGGGAAGGCGATGTCTACGGCGCGTCCAAGAAGGAAGCGACCGATCGCGCCCGTGGCCTGGCCACCGCGATGGCGCAGAGCTGTGGCGGCACCAAGATCGCGATCGTCGGCTACAGCCAGGGTGCGGATGCGGCAGGCGACCTCGCCGCCGAAATCGGCACCGGCCTGAGCCCGATTCCGGCGGACCGGATCGCGGGTGTCGGCCTGATCTCCGATCCGCGCCGCTCGCCCACCGACATCCAGGTCGGTCCGGTCGCGCCGGGCGCGGGCGCCGGTGGCGCTCGGGTCGGCGGCTTCGGCTGGCTCAACGATCGCACCCGCACCATCTGCGCGCTCGACGATCTCTACTGCGCCACCGCCCCCGACGATTTCGTGACCCGGTTCGCCGGCTTCCTCGCGCAGACCTCGGAGGCGAATCCGGCCAACCTCTGGCGCTACCAGCTCGAAGCGGGCGCCATCATGAACGACCTGATGAACCTCGGCGGCATCCCGACGCTGCAGTCGCAGCTCACCGAGTCCGCCAACCAGCAGCGGGCGAAGGATCTGGAGCGGTTCTACAACTCGCACGCGCATACGCTTTACGGCAGCTACCCGGTGGGCGGCGGTCAGACCGCCATCTCCTGGATGCACAACTGGATCGCGGGCATGGCCTGATTTCATAGCCACATAGCGAAGGCCACCTCTCCTCCGGATGGAGAGGTGGCCTTTCGCTTTCTACGACCGTGATCAGCCCGCGGAGCCGGTCGGCGGCGGGAACTGCTGGAAGGGGGCAACGCCGGGGGCGCCATTATTGTCCGGTCCCGGGATCCAACCGCCCGGACCGTGGTCACCATCACCGTGATGATGGTGGTGATGACGGTCTATATCGGTGCCTTGCAGCGGAATCTGGTTCGATACGGACTGAGCGGATGCATCGGGCTCGGCCGCGGAGGCCGTGACGGCGAGTGCGCTGAGGGGCACGGCGACCAATGCGGCGGCGATGACAACCCGGGCGACGTTACGCCTTGTCTTGGAGAGCAAAACGGTTCCTTTCTCGCGGATGGTGAGTCGCTGGTATGGCGGCTCACCGGTCCCATCGAAGGCTCCGTCACTGGGATTGAGGTGCGATCATTCTGGCAGTCGACTGTGAATGATCGAGTCTGGTAACAACCATCAAGTTTGCTGTGAAATATTGCGCGGCAACAGATCCCACACGTGGCCGTTCTCATTGATGGTCGCCGCGGTCCGGCGGCCGCTGCGGGAGAACAGGATCCGGGTGATCGAGCAATAGTCGATCGGGAAGGTCAGCGGCCGGGCCAGGCCGAGCACCTCCTGCAGGAACACGTTGATCACCCCGCCGTGCGCGAAGACGAGCACCGTATCGGCCGGATCGGTGTGCGCGGCGATCGAAGTGATGGCATCGCGCACCCGGGTGATGAAGGCTGTCGCGTCGATCTGTTCGGGCAGATGCCCGGACTTGATCCGGTCGTAGACGGCCGCGAATTCGACCTTGGCATCCTCGATCGGAATGTAGGAGGCCAGGTCGCGATCGTATTCGGCCAGATCGTCGATCACATCCACCGCAAGCCCGAGTTTCGCCGCGGTCGGCTCGGCCGTCTCCCGCGCCCGCAGCTGCGGACTGCTCACGATCCGGCTGATCCGATGCTGACTCAATGCCGCAGGCACCCGTTCGGCCTGCTCCACCCCGACCGGCGCCAATCCGGGATCGGCCGGTCCACCGGAGGTCTGCACCCGCAACGGCTGAGCATGACGAACGAATATGAACTGCACCCAGCCCACTCTGCCGTATCCGGACTCCGCATCGATATCAGGGTGAACCAGTGCCGCGCCGAAGATCGCTGCCCTGCGCGCGGCATCCATCCTGTTGGGTGTGGCCGATTGAATCGGGTTGTACCGGCTCGGGTGCCATACTCGCTGCTGTGACCAGCGAGCCCTTTCCACAGTGGTTGCGACCACCGCCCGGGGGATTTACCGCCGAGGACTTGGACCGGTTGCCAGAGTTGCCACCGCACTCGCAGTTGATCGACGGAAGTCTCGTCGTCGCGGCCCGACAGACCGAGTTCCATATGTTGGCCGTTTCACTGCTGGAGATGTCTTTGCGCGGCCTGGCACCCGCACATCTGAGGGTTCGACGGCAAATGACAGTGACGCTGGGACGTGACCAGCGACCAGAACCTGACATCATCGCAGTACATGCCGACCGCGATGGTGGTCCGGAGCTGACGACATACCAGGGCCGATGACGTCGTGCTCGCCATCGAGGTTGTGTCGGTGGAATCTCGCACTCGTGATCGCGAACGCAAGCCCCAGCTGTATGCCCGGGCAGGCATCACCCACTTCTGGCGTGTCGAGAATGTCGACGGGCGTCCGGTGGTCTATGTCTACGAACTCGATCCCGCCACAAAAGCGTACGCGCTCACGGGGATCCATCACGAGCGGCTGCATTCGAGTGTTCCGTTCGACATCGACATCGATCTGACCGAAGTCGATCGGATGTAGATTCGCCGCGACTATTTTCAGGGATTCGCGGTGCACTCCGGGGGCAGCTCGAAGAAGCTGACGAATTGTTCGACGGCAGCGGGCGGCCCACTGATCTTGGTTTCGCCGGAGGCCAAGCTTTCGGCCAGCGGTCGGCCGTGGAAGGCGACGGCGATGAAGACCGGGACCGTGGTGTGGATGGCGACGGTTGCGGCACCGGTCGCGCCACGGCTGATGCCCAGAGTGTCGTCGGCGATGACCGCGTGGAATTCGTCTGTGCCGGAATCGGATCCGGTGAAGTACAAGTCGTAGTCGGCGTGCACACCTGCGGCCCGGGCGGGTTGGAAGAAGGTGCGCAGGGTGACTATCAGCGAATCGGTGGACATGTCGGAGCAGCTGTAGCTGTTGGGGGTGCGGGCGCCCCAGCGGTTGAGCGCGACGATCACGTCGTCGAGTTCGCGACCCCATTCGGTGAGGTCGTAGACGGCGGCGCCGACCGGCGGCGGCAGCTTGCGCTTGTGTACGACGCCGATCTGGACGAGTTCCTCGAGCCGCTGCGACAGCACATTGGGACTGATGCCGGGCAGTCCGGCGCGCAGATCGGTGAAGCGCTTGGGGCCCAGGAGTAGTTCGCGCACCACGAGCAGGGTCCAGCGCTCGCCGACGAGGTCGAGCGCGCGGGCGGCACCGCAGGCATCGTGGTAGCTGCGCTTGGCGCGCTGCTCCGGGGCAACAGTCATGAGCTACAGCATATCAGCCGATTCTTCAACTGAATTAATTAGTTGTCTTTTAGGACTAACCATTGCTAGCGTGCCACAGTAACGATCTTCGGGTGGAAGGCGTCTGTGGTGACGGAAGCAAAAGAACGACATAGACAGGTCGGGGACACCCCGGCCGGTTCGGACAGCAAGCGCTGGCTCGCCCTCTATGTGTTGTGCGGCGGCATGCTGATGATCGTGCTCGATGCGACGATCGTGAATGTCGCGCTCGCGGATATCCAGACCGACCTGGGCTTCACCGCATCGGGTCTGGCCTGGGTGGTGAACGGATATCTGATCTCCTTCGGCGGCCTGCTCATGCTGGCCGGCCGACTCGGTGACCTGATCGGTCGCCGCACTATGTTCCTGTCCGGTCTGGTGGTCTTCACCCTGGCCTCGGCGCTGTGTGGTGCGGCCGTCAACGAGGTGACCCTCATCGCGGCCCGCTTCCTGCAGGGCATCGGCGGCGCCATGACCTCGGCGGTCATCCTCGGCATGATCTTCGCGATGTTCCCGGATCCGCGCGAGCAGGCCAAGGCGATCGGTCGCTACGCCTTCGTCGCGTCGGCCGGTGGTGCGATCGGCCTGCTGCTCGGCGGTTTCCTGACCGCCCTGGACTGGCGGCTGATCTTCCTGGTCAACCTGCCGATCGGCATTGCGGTCGGCCTCGGCGCGCTGAAGATCCTGGACAAGGACAAGGGCGCCGGACTGAAGGACGGCGCGGATGTGCCCGGCGCCGTGCTGATCACGGCGGCGCTGATGCTCGGCGTCTACACGATCGTCAAGCCGGCGGCGGAATACGGCTGGACCGATCCGGTCACGCTCGGGCTCGGCGCGGCCGCGCTGGTGCTGCTCGGCGGATTCATCGCGCGGGAGGCGACGGCGGCCACCCCGCTGATGCCGCTGAAGATCTTCCGCTCGCGGAATCTGTCCGGCGCCAATGTGATCCAGGTGCTGACCGTGGCGGGCATGTTCGGCATGTTCTTCATGGGTTCGCTCTACCTGAAGCAGGTGCTCGGCTATTCGCCGATCCAGCTCGGCACGGCCTTCTTCCCGGTCGCCGCGATCATGGGTCTGCTGTCGGTGCGCTACTCCGAACATCTGGTGATGCGCTTCGGCGCCCGCACGGTGCTGATTCCCGGTCTGCTGCTGATCCTCGTGGCGCTGCTCTGGCTGACCCAGGCGCCGGTGGACGGCAGTTACTGGATCGACATCTTCGGCCCGATGGTGTTGTTCGGTACCGGTGCGGGTCTGGCCTTCCCATCGCTGATGAATTTGGCGATGTCGGGGGTCGAGCCGCAGGAGGCCGGGCTGGCCTCGGGTCTGGCCAACACCACCATGCAGGTCGGTGGCGCGCTCGGTCTGGCGGTGCTGGCCACACTGTCGGCGAGCAAGACCGAACATCTGCTGAAGGACGGTGTCGCGGCAAATGTGGCGCTCACCAACGGATTCCACCTGGCGTTCTGGATCGGCGCCGCTCTGGTGGTCGCCGCGCTGGTCGCGGCGGCGGTGGTGCTGAAGTCGGTGCAGGCACAGCCGCACGACGAACTCGATGACGAGCTTTTGCTCGAGGCCGAGGTGGCCTCCGAACGCACCGTCATCTAGTCCGAAATACCGAAACGGCCCGGTTCGCGATGCGAGCCGGGCCGTTTCGTGGATTTACTGCTGCTTCTTGCGCTGGGTCAGCAGGTAGATGCCGCCGACGATCAGGGCGACGACGACCAGGCAGCAGATGCCGCCGATGATCAGCCCACTGCTGCTCTTCTTCTTTTTCTTGGCCGCGAACTCCATTGCCGATGCGACGGTGTCGGAGTTGGTCCAGGTGTCCGCGCTCGCCCACACCTGCGGGTCCAGCAGAGCGGTGTTGGTCAGCAGGTCTAGATACATATGCATCCCCATGGTCGAAGGTACCGGCCTCCTCCCGGGGCCGAATCATCAAGGGTAGCGGGCAAATACGGCATATGGAACTTTTCCGGATTGCAATCTTTCATATTGAGATACTCGGCGGTGAGATACTCAGCGCGGCTTGACCAACGGGAACGGCAGCGTCTCGCGGATGCTGCGGCCGGTGATCAACATGACGATGCGGTCCACGCCCATGCCCAATCCGCCGGTCGGCGGCATCGCATGCTCGAGCGCCTGCAGGAAGTCCTCGTCCAGCTCCATCGCTTCCGGATCGCCGTTTGCCGCGAGCATCGACTGTTCGGTGAGCCTGCGGCGCTGCTCGATCGGATCGGTGAGTTCGCTGTAGGCCGTACCCAATTCGACGCCCCAGGCGACCAGATCCCAGCGCTCGGTGACGCCGGGGATGTCGCGGTGCGCGCGGGTCAGCGGGGAGACCGAGGTGGGGAAGTCGATGTAGAAAGTCGGCTGCTCGGTATGGGATTCGACCAGATGCTCGTACATTTCCTGCACGACCTGCCCGGCATCCCAGCCGTGCTGATAGGGCACCTCCGCCTTATCACAGAGTTCGCGCAACTCGTCGAGGGTGGTCTGCGGGGTGATCTCGGTGCCGAGTGCCTCCGATACCGCGCCGTGCACGGTCTTCACCGTCCACTCCCCGGAGATGTCCACTTCTTCGAAGGAGCCGTCCGGTTTGGGTCGCAGCGCCACCATCGAACCATTGGCGGCCTGCGCGGCGTTCTGGATGAGCTGGCGGGCCAGCTGCATCATCCGCTCGTAATCGGCATGTGCCTCATAGGCTTCCAGGCTGGTGAACTCCGGATTGTGGCTGAAGTCCACACCCTCGTTGCGGAAGTTGCGCCCGATTTCGAAGACCTTCTCCATACCGCCGACGCACAGCCGCTTGAGATACAGCTCGGGCGCGATCCGCAGATACAGATCCAGATCGTAGGCATTGATATGGGTCAGGAACGGTGTCGCATTGGCCCCGCCGTGCACCTTCTGCAGTATCGGGGTCTCCACCTCGAGATATCCCCAGGCGTTCAACGAATCCCGCAGCGAGCGCACCACCGCGGTCCGCTTGCTCAGCACCTCGCGGACCTCGGGATTGATCGCCATATCGACGTAGCGCTGACGCACCCTGGCCTCGGGATCGGCCAGGCCCTTCCACTTGTCCGGCAGCGGATGCAGGCATTTGCCGATCATCCGCCAGTCCGCGGCCAGCAGTGAGAGTTCGCCGCGCCGGCTGTGCCCGATCTGGCCGCTGACCTCGATGAGGTCACCGAGGTCGAAGAATTCGCCGAATTCGGCGCTGCGTCCGGCGCCGACCCGATCGCGGTCGATCACCAGCTGGAGATCGTCGGTCCAGTCCCGGACCACCGCGAAGATCACACCGCCGTAATCGCGGATGCGCAGCAGTCGGCCGCAGACCCGCACCGTGGTGCCGCGCGGTGAACGACGCGCTGCCGCAACGGTATGCGTCGGGGGATAGGCGACCGGATAGGCGTCGACGCCTGCGGACGCGAGCCGGTCGAGCTTGTCCATGCGCACCCGCACCTGCTCCGGGCGGCGGGGAAGCTGTTCCACACCGACGTTGTCCGGCAGATCCGGCGGACTGCCGTCGGCGTGCAGGCCGGTGATGCCCGCGGGTACCGCACTGTGCAGACCGGTGTGGGTGATGGTCTCGGGTTCCTTGCCGAAGCGCGGTAGGAAGCCCTCGGCGAGCGCACTGGCGATGGCCACCCGAGGTAGTTGCCTGCGCTCCTCGAACAGGAAGAACCGGGGCACCCAGTGCGGCTGATACTTCACATTCGAGCGGTACAGCGCCTCCAACTGCCACCAGCGCGAAAAGAACAGCAGCACACCGCGCCACAGCCGCAGCACGGGTCCGGCGCCGATGCGTCCGCCCTCTTCGAAGACGGAGCGGAATACCGCGAAGTTCAGCGAAACCTTGGTGATGCCGTGCTGTTCGGAGGTCAGCGCGAGCTGGGAGATCATCAGCTCCATGACACCGTTGGGGCCGTGTGGATCTCGACGCATCAGTTCGAGTGACGCACCGGTGCGTCCCCACGGCACCAGCGACAGCATGCCGAGCACCCGCTCCCGCGAATCGACCGCCTCGACCAGCAGGCAGTCCCCGTCCAGCCGATCGCCGAGGCGGCCGAGCGCCATGGAGAAGCCGCGCTCGGTTTCGGTATCGCGCCAGGCATCGGCACGGGCGATCACCTGCCGGAATTCCTCGGCCGGAACATCGCGGTGGCGGCGGATCCGCACGGTGATCCCGTGCTTGCGCAACCGGTTCGCCGCCTGGCGGACCTGCTTCATCTCCGGGCCCGCGAGCGAGAAGGTCCTGGTGTCGAGAATGGCCTCGTCGCCGAGGCGCAGCGCCGAAAGTCCGGCTCGCCGGTACGCCGTCGCACCGAGTTCGCTCGCGCCCATGACCGCTGGCGCCCAACCGAATTCGTCGGCCAGCTGCAGCCACGCATCGATCGCCTGTGGCCAGGCCTCGCGAGTGCCGATCGGATCGCCACTGGCGAGGCAGACGCCCAATTCGACGCGATAGGTCAGCGCCGCCTTGCCGCTCGGTGCGAAGACCACCGCCTTATCGCGCCGAGTCGCGAAGTAGCCGAGCGAATCCTCGATATCGGAGCGTTCCAGCAGACCGCGGATCGCGGATTCGTCGGTGCCGGTCATCGCATTGCCCGCACGTTGCGAACGCAGCAGGATGACCACCGCGGCCAGCAGCGCGATGGCGCCGAAGAGGCCGAGCAGGAAGTTGACGAACGGGCGCGGATGGCCGTCGAAATGTTCGTTGTCGACCAAGACCGCGGCCGTCACCCGATAGACCGACCACAGCGGCCGCTGCACGCCACGGGGCAGCGAACCGGGGAGCAGCTCCACCAGACCCCAGCCGAGCAGACAGCCGACCGCGAGACCGCCGGCCAGTACGCCCAACGCCTTCCAGCCCGCCCCCGGGCGCACCTTGGTGTAGAACTCCCGCCAGGACGCGAGCAGCACGCCGATCGCGGCGAGTTGCACCACCGCTGCCACCAGCGCGTGCATATTGCTCTCGTCGGCGAATTCGAGCACATTCGCCAGCGCGTAGAGCGCGATATAGCCGAGCAGCAACCACCAGGCGATTCGCTTGCGGCTCGCCGTCGCCCCCGCGAGCAGACCGACCACCAGCGCCCACACGAGGCTGGTATCCGGTGCGTCGAAGTAGTACAGGTCGATGTAGCGACGCGGTACATGCGTCAGATATCGCAGTCCGGGCGAGAGGCTCCACAGGAAGCACAGCACGGCAAACACGCCAAGGAGCAGACCCGCGATATGCGGGACTTCGCGCAACCGTCCGTGTCCGCGATGTGGAACCGGTGGTGCCGATCTTTCCGAGGGTGCTTCGGTGTCGATGTGTTGCCCGGCGTGCGTGGTTGTCACAGCACCAGTGTGTACGGTGCCGCGGTAGTGGTGCCCGAAGGCCACCCGGGCATGTCGGTTATCGGCGCGTCATCCATGTGTGTCGGTCGCATGCCTGGGGGTTGGATTTCCGGTTCGACGGCCACGGAGTAAGGATGTATCCCATGTCCGATGCAGTCGATGTGCCGATCGATGACGACGTCATTCGACTCGGTCAGTTCCTCAAGCTGGCCAATCTGATCGATTCCGGATCGGAGGCCAAGACCGTGATCGCCGCGGGTCTGGTACGGGTGAACGAGGAGGTGGAACTGCGTCGCGGACGGCAATTGCATGTCGGCGACATTGTGGCCATCGCCGGTCACCGGGCCAGGGTGGCGGCGGTCTAGTCGCTCAGTCTTCGGCACGGACCACGATGCCGTCGTGGTCGCTGTAGAGCATTTGGCCGGGCACGAAGGTGATGCCGCCGAATTCCACCGGGATATCGCGGTCGCCCGAGCCGGTCTGGGTGCTTTTGCGCGGGTTGGTACCCAGCGCCTTGATGCCGATATCGAGCGTGCGCAGGATGGCCGAGTCGCGCACCGCACCGTTGACGATGACACCGGACCAGCCGTTGGCCACACCGCGTCCGGCGATAATGTCGCCGACCAATGCGGTGTGCACGCTGGCGCCGCCGTCGACGACGAGCACGCCGCCGTTGCCCGGCTCGCCCAGCGTTTGCTTGACCAGCAGGTTGTCCTGGAAGCAGCGGATCGTGGTGATGCGCCCGGAGAACTCCGCGCGCCCGCCGAACTGGATGAACTGCGTATCGCAGCTACGGATTTCGGGGCCGATCTCGTCGGCGAGGTCCGCGGTGGCAACAATATTCTGCGATTCCGTCACGGGTGTCAGCTTAGAGTTCGGGCCGCGACCCACTCCGAACGGACCACCCGGTCTGCCCGGCTCCGTATGCGCACCGCCGTTCAGCGGTGTCCGTAATGCATCTGGTACTTGATTCGCTCGGTTTCGCGCATCTTGTTGTGGTTGATCCATTCCGGATCGAGGCCGTGCTGCTTCATCCGGTAGCGGCGCCAGACGTAGCTGCGCGCCACAGTGAACACCACCAGCGGCACGAGCATCATGATGATCACGCCGATCTTCAACGCCAGCGGACCGGGGAACAGCAGCGGCAGTAGCAAGAGCGGGATGAACGGAACGATGAACCGGACGAGATAGCGCACCTCGGCCCCGTGCCCGACGAGGTCGTGGATGACCCACTCGTGCAGCTCCTCGGGGAGCTCGCGGCCGAGATCGTAGGAGATCCGCTGGCCTATCGTGGGACGTTTCATACGTTCAGGCTATGCCTGTGAGATGCGCCACCGCCAGGTTCGGCGAATATTCGGCAGTCGACTTCAGGCGCGACCGTGGCGGCGTTCATAGGCCAGCCGCTCGGTCTCCGCGCGCTTCCTGGACGTGGCGTCGGCCAGTGCCGGATCTAAGCCGTGCTTGACCAGACGCGACCTGCGATACACGTACATCAGCGCCGCGGTGAAATAGATCAGCGGTAGATACAGCAGGGCCATCATCGCCAGCCCCATCCATTTCGGTCCGGGTACCAGCAGGAACAGGCTAAGCACCGGAATCATCGGAATGAGGAAGCGCATCAGGTAGCGCCGCGCCGCACCGGGGCCGGTGAGATCCTCGAGCACCCACGCCGACACCGACGCCGGCAGCGTGCGCCCGCAGATGTAGGCGATGCGCTGCGGGAATGTCGGTGTCGTGCGGTCAACCATAGTGCATAGCATCCTCCGCCCGGACCGGCCCGGACAAGTTCTGGCTAGCCCTGCCTGCTGGCGTGGAATTCGGCGATCTGGGTGGTCAGGTTGTGCGTGGAGTGTTTGACGGCGAGCTTCACGAACGGCTCGATGGTCTTGCCGAGCACCTTGCCCGCGATTCCACCCGGCACCCGATAGTCGACGATCGCGTCCACCGTGCAGTTATCGGTGCCCTTGGCGTGGAACAGGAAGGTGGATTCGATTTCGAAACCCTTGATCGACTTCACCGCGATCGCGTAGTTCTCTTCCCACCGCACGACCTGCAGGCGCGAATGCAGCGCGGCGGGACCGAGTTTGATGGTGCCGTCGAAGGTCGCGCCGACGCCCTCGACTTGATCGGTGATCGGCGTGAAATCTTGGACCTCGGTGATGAAACGCGACAGATTCCGGTAGTCGTTGACGTACGCGAAGGCTGTTTCGGCCGATGCCACACAGTCTTCGACGATCTTCACCACGGTCATGGCACAACTGTAACGGGTTGCTAACAGCCCGGCCGCAGGTGCTTGCATTTGCAAGCGTCAGGCGGTGACCGCCAGGGTCGCGGCCAATCCGAAGGCCACGGCCATCACTGCCACCTCGATGATCGCGCGCCGCAGTGAGGATTCGGCGGGCATCCGATGTCCCGTCGCCTGCGGTACCCAGGTCCGTCGCCACCACCAGCCCAGCGCCAGCAACGCAACCAGCACAAGGGTTTTCGCGAGCAGAATGCGGCCGTAGCCGGTCGTCACGAACGGGGCGATCCCGCCGACCCGCACCAACCCGTTGACCAGGCCGGTGACCGTGACGATGCCGACCAGCGGCAGCGCCACCGCCGAATACCGGGGCAGCGTCACCGCCCACTCACCGCGGGTGCGCACCACCAGCGCCAGCGCGACCAGCAGGCCGAACCAGGACGCCGCCGCCAGCGCGTGCACCGCCGCGAGCACCGAGCCGAACGGCTGCTGCGACATATGACCGGTGATCGGCCGCAGCGCGAGCGCCACCGCGGCGAAGACCAGCACCAGATCGGCCGACGCGGTCTCCGGCCGCCGGAACGCCATCGCCGAATAGCAGGCGACCGCACCGCTGCCGATCAGTACCGCGATACCGACCTGACCGCCGCTGATCTCGACCAGAAAATTGCCGAACTGCCCGGCGCTGAGCTTGCCGATGGGTACGCCGACGACGGCGGCCGCCTCGAAGACGAGCACTGTGAATTCGGTGACACACCAGATCCCGGCCAGTACCGCGAGCGCCCGCCACGGCGGCCGGAGCCGATCGTGCAGTCGGGGCAATGCGGCCAGTCCGAGCACCGTGGCACCGGTGCAGTCCGCCAGCACCCGGATGACGCTCTCGGTCTGCGCGGGGGCGGGGACGGCCAGGATCAGGGCGAGCGCCACCCCGAGCAGCCCGGCCGGGACGACCAGCAGCAGCGCTTGCGCATTTCCGCCGCCGGTCGTCCGCTGCACCTTGTTCACCGGTGTGCTCTTCTCACCGCTGCGATTTGCGGGTCCTGCCGCCGAACAGGGCGAATGCCAGACCACCGCCGAACAGGACGACCGCGCCGATGATGAAGACCCACAGCGGAATTCCGCCGGAATCGTCGCTGCCACCGGAGTTGTGCTGACTGTCGGCCTTCGGGCCGGGCGTACCGTTGCCCGCCTTGGTGAGGGTGAAGCTCCGCTCGCCCTTGACCGGATGACCGTCGGCGGAGGTGACCCGGTACCCGATCTTGTAGACGCCGGTCGGTCCGAGTTCGCCGACCGCGACGCTCACGGTCGGGCCGTCCACTTTCGGATCGCCCTTGGACCACAGATTCCCGTCCGGACCCACCACGGTGAGTGCCGGAAAGCTTTCCTGCAGCGGCTCGTTGAAGGTGATGCTCACCCGCTCCGGACCGGTTTCGATGCTCGCGCCGTCGGCGGGCACGCTGCTGACCGGCGTCGAATGGGCCGCCGCCGTTCCGGCCGCGAGCACGCCCATGCTCAGCAAGAGCAGGCCCGCGACCAGCCCGGCGGCCATGCGACGCATGGCGATGCCACTCATGCCCGGCGTCCGCGGATCACATTGCCCAGACCGAGCGCGACGCCGAGCAGGCCGAGCGCGAGTCCGATGCCGCCGAGCCAGCGCGCGGTGTTGTCGGTGTCCTTCGCCTGCTCCGCGGCGGCGGCCGAACTGCCGACGTCATGGCCGTCGCCGGAGGCCGCCGCGAGGGTGAGCATCGGTGCCGGATGCTCGGGTTCGGAACCGTCGGCGCCCATGGGCTGATCCCACTTGACGACCTTGCCGTCGCTGTAGGTCTGGGTCGCCGGGAAGCTGACCTCGTCCTGGGTCGGCAGCGGGCCGACCGAGAGGACGAAGCGCTGGAACTGGCCGGGCCGAACACCTGGTGTGCCGGGATCGGCGGTCCAGGTGACCGAGGTGGCCTCGGCCTTGTCATTGCGGTCGACCTTGGAGCTCCAACCCGGGATGGGTTCGGTGCGGGCGCTCTTGAGGCTGGGCAGGGCGACGGTGAGCGACGTGGTGTTCGCGGTCTCCGATTCGGTCGGGACCTTGAAGGTGATCACCGAGTAATCGCCCTGCGTCGCACCGGGTGCGTCGGCGGTGACGTGTGCGGAGGCGGTGCCGCCCGCGAGGAGAACGAAACCGGCGGCGGCGACCGCCGTGCAGGCGCGCGTGATCTGCGTACGCATGGATGAAGTGCTTTCTGTCCGAAGGGGTTTGGGTGTGGCGGGTCAGGCCGACACCGGTGGCGCGCGCGGACCGATCGCGCCGTTCGGATGAAAGCGGTAGTGCCGGAGAATCGGATCGGACCAGCGGACCGGGCGGCCGACCGCGAGCGGTGATCCGGCTGCGGAAACCGCGCGAATGACGCTGGACGCCAACGCATAGAGCCGCTCGGCCAGCAGGATCAGCGCGACGCAGCCGAGCGTCGCGATCAAGTGCGCCGGCAACATCCAGCCCGTGGGCAGATATGGGTCGAGTTGCGGTACTGCGGTGTGGCCATGGGTGTGGTCGATCAGCCCGGATAGCACCGCATGTCCGGCGAGCTGTCCCAGCGCGAGCGGACCGAGCACGGCCCAATGCCCGATGGCGCCCCGGTGCAGCCGTCCCGCGGCCCAACCCGTCAACGCCGAAACAAGCAGCAGCAGTGCGGATTCGGCCGAATCCGGAAATCCGCCACCCGCCGCACCGTGTGCGGCGATGGCGAGCGCGCCGACCATGCCGCCGACCAGACAGCCACGCGGGCTGCCGGAGGGCTGGCCGGGAGACATCGGATGGATCAGCTGACGCCGAGGCGCGCCAAGACGTCGGCCTCGATACCGGACAGCTCGCTCGAGATCGACGCGTGTACGGCGCGACGACGCGGTGCGGGCATCTGCTCCGCGGTCCGAATCGCGGCGGTCAGATTGCCGAGTCGATCCTGGGTGGCGGTGACGAATTTCTGGGTCTCGCCCTTGCCCGCCTTCTCGCCGGACTGCGTGCCGATCTTGTCAAGGGCCGCTTCGGTATTGGAGATCCGCGCCTGCAGCCGACCGCCGTGGCCGCTGAAATCACCGAGCTGTTCGACGCCGATGCCGAGCTGATGCGCCCGGCGGGTATCGATCCGGCCGCGGATGTAGGTCGCCGCGCGATAGGCCAGCGGTGCGAGTACGGGCACCAGCACCCGGGCGACACCGAGGTACTTGCGGACCTGGCTCGCGGTGAACGGATCCCGCTCGGCCTTGGCGGCCACCTTCAGTGCGGCCTTCTCCTCGGCCTGCAAGGTGGCGATCTGCGCCTTGGCGACCTTGGCCTGGGTGCGGGCCTCCGCGCGGCGGGCCTTGCGGTCGTTCCTGGCGCCGAGTTTCGCCTCCATGGCGGCCTTGTGCTTGAGGGCCTTCGCCTCGGCCCTGCGGCTCGGCCGCCGCTTGCGCTTCGTGAACAACCCCATCGAGGCCCTCCTGTGTCCAATTTGCCGCGCCTGCGGCGCGGCGTGTTCGCGGCCCCCCGGTGTCTCGCGTCCGAGCGGTCGAGACTCGCGCCTACGGCGCATGCGCTTCGACCGCTCGGCCGCGAGACGGGCCGCGAACGTCGCTCGTAAGACTCGCTCCGAACGGGCTGCGTTGATATTGAACCATCTCGCTGCCCGTCTACCAGGCACAGGTCTACCACGCCGCTCACCGGTGTACCAGGCGACTCAATGGCTACTTGTGACTTGTGCGCCGACCCTGTCATGCGGTTCACAGAGTTGTCAGGGGTCTGGACCATACTGCGTATGTGTATTCGGGCAGCGGTGACCGCGACGGTCGCAATCACGAAGGCGTAGCCGACGAGCGGCAGGCCGAGGTGAGTGCTGCGTCGATGCCCGCCGAGCCGACCGCATTCGTCGATGCCAGAGCATTGATCGGGTGTCGGCACCGATTGCATTTGAATGCCGCGCATCCGAACCTGCTGACCGGGGTGATCGAGGATGCCGGGGTCCGTCAGCGCCGGGAGGCCGCGACCGCGCATCGCACCCGGGTGCGTGATGCGCTGATCGCCGCGGATCCGGACAACTGGGTGGTGATCGATCCGACGTTGCGCGCGGGGGAGCGGGCCGCGGCCACCATGCGCGCGTGTAACGAAGGCGCACAACATATCTGGGGCGGACTGCTGCCGCAGGAACCGGATACCGGCCGCCGCGGCGGTTCGGAGATCCTGCTGCGTGACCGCGATCGTGGCGGCTACATCCCGGTCATCGTGGTCAATCACAAGGTCACCGACCCGCGCCAGCCCGAACCGGCCGATTTCCATCCGACCACTTCGGATCCGTATCACTGGGATCCGCAACCTGATCCGCATCGCAAACTGCGCCAGCAGCCCCGCGATCAACAGCGGCTCGCGCATCTGTACCGCATGCTGCAGCGGCACGGTCTGGCCAGTCCGGCGCTGGTCGGCGGCGTGATCGGCTACCACTTCGATCGCATCCTGGTACACGATCTCGGCCCGCTGCTCGCCGATTACGACCGGCGCTATGCCGATCGAATCGCGGTGGTGCGCGGGGAATTGCAGACGGTTCCGTCGAAGGTGCCCGAATGCCGCCAGTGCCCGTGGTGGACGCGCAAGGCGCCCGCCGACGAGGCGCAGGTCGCGGGACAGAGCTGCGAGGGCTGGCTGACCGAGCACCGGGACGTCAGCCTGGTCGCGCCCGGTTCCCGCGCGGAGGTGCTGCGCGGACACGGCGTCGAGACCATCGACGATCTGGCCGCCTGGGTGGGCGACGATCCGGAGGACTGGCAGCACGGCCCGTTCGACGAGGCCGTGGTGACGGCCCGTGCCTGGCTCGCGGGCGCGCCGCTGGTGCGCCGGGTCGAGCGGGTCTGGGTGCGCCGGGCCGATGTCGAGGTGGATGTCGATCTGGAGAGCTTCCAGGAGTACGGCGCATACCTGTGGGGCACGCTGCTCGACGGCGTGTACCGCCCGTTCGTCACCTGGGATCCGCTGCCCACCGAGGACGAGGGCCGCTCCTTCGGTGAATTCTGGACCTGGCTGATGACGGTGCGCGCCGAGGCCGTCGCGGCCGGGAAAACCTTTGCCGCCTACTGCTATTCGCGCACGGCCGAGGACAAGTGGCTCTACGAATCGGCGCGCCGTTTCGCGGGTAAGCCCGGAGTGCCGACGGTCGATCAGGTGCGCGCCTTCGTCGACGGACCGCAGTGGGTGGATATGTTCCAGGCTGTCTCCGATCAGTTCATCTGCCCGAACGGCAAGGGGCTCAAGAAGATCGCGCCGGTGGCCGGATTCTCCTGGCGCGATCCCGAGGCGGGCGGCGAGGCGTCGATGAGCTGGTATCGGCTGGCCGTCGGCTACGAGGGCGAACCCGAGCTGGGTCAGCGCACCCGGCTGCTCGAGTACAACGAGGACGATGTGCGGGCCACCATGGTGTTGCGCGAATGGATGCATCCCCGGCCCACACGGGCGGATGACCCCCACCGCGCCGACATCGAGGTGCCCGGCTTGGCCGACTTCGGGCAGATGTCGGCGGATGTCGGATAGGCGCGGCGGTACCATCACGACGTGACAGAGCACGTCGAACAACTCGAGTTCCAGGCAGAAACCCATCAGCTGCTCGAGCTGATGATCCATTCGGTCTACTCCAACAAGGACACGTTCCTGCGGGAGCTGATCTCGAACGCCTCCGACGCGCTGGACAAGCTGCGGCTGGAGTCCTTCCGCGATAAGGATCTGCACGTCGACACCGCCGATCTGCATATCGAGCTGGAGGTCGACAAGGACAACCGGATCCTGACCGTCAGGGATAACGGCATCGGCATGTCCCGCGCCGAGGTGGTCGATCTGATCGGCACGCTGGCCAAATCCGGCACCGCGGAGCTGCGCAAGAAACTGAACGAGGCGAAATCCGAGGCGGCCGCCGAGGAGCTGATCGGCCAGTTCGGCATCGGCTTCTATTCGACCTTCATGGTCGCCGACAAGGTCGCCCTGACCACACGTAAGGCGGGCGAGACCGAGGGCACCCGCTGGGAGTCGGCCGCGGGCAGCTCGACCTACACCATCGAAACCCTCGACGAGGCTCCCCAGGGCACCGCCGTATCGCTGCACCTCAAGACCCCGGACGAGGACGACCACCTCTTCGACTACACCCTGGAGTGGAAGCTCCGCGAGATCGTCAAGAAGTACTCGGACTTCATCGCCTGGCCGATCCGCATGCAGGTCGAGCGGACCGTCACCGAGGGTGAGGGCGAGGAGAAGACCGAGAAGACGATTCTCGAGGAGCAGACCCTCAACTCCATGAAGGCGCTGTGGACCCGCCCCAAGAGCGAGGTCAGCGACGAGGAGTACAAGGAGTTCTACAAGCACGTCAGCCACGGCTGGGACGATCCGCTGGAGATCATCCCGATGAAGGCCGAGGGCACCTTCGAGTACCAAGCGCTGCTGTTCATTCCCTCGCATGCGCCGTTCGACCTGTTCACCCGCGAGCACAAGCGCGGTGTCCAGCTCTACGTCAAGCGGGTGTTCATCATGGACAACTGCGAAGAGCTGATGCCGGAATATCTGCGCTTCGTCAAGGGTGTGGTGGACGCGCAGGACCTGTCGCTCAACGTCTCCCGCGAGATCCTGCAGCAGGATCGACAGATTCAGATGATCCGCAAGCGCCTGGTGAAGAAGGTGCTCTCAACGGTCAAGGAACTGCAGGGCGCGGAGGATCAGGAGAAGTACCAGACGTTCTGGAAGGAGTTCGGGCGCGTCCTCAAGGAGGGCCTGCTCTCGGACTTCGACAACCGCGAGACGCTGCTGCAGGTCTCCTCGTTCGCCTCGACCAACTCCGAGGAAGAGCTGACCTCCCTCGCCGCCTATGTCGAGCGGATGCAGGACGGCCAGGACGCCATCTACTACATGACCGGCGAGACCCGTCAGCAGGTCGAAAGCTCTCCGCATATGGAGGCCTTCAAGGCCAAGGGCCGCGAGGTGCTGATCCTGACCGATCCGGTCGACGAGATGTGGGTCGGTTCGGTCACCGAATTCGACGGCAAGCCGTTGCAGTCCATCGCCAAGGGCGAGGTCGATTTGGAGACCGAGGAGGAGAAGAAGGCCACCGAATCGCTGCGCGAACAGCAGGACAAGGACTTCGCCGAACTGCTCGCCTGGCTCGGCAAGACCCTGGACAACGTCAAGGAGGTGCGCCTGACCAACCGGCTCACCACCTCGCCGGCCTGCCTCGTCGGTGATGTCTTCGACTTCACCCCGATGCTGGAGCGCATGTACCGCGCCTCCGGTCAGCTGGTGCCCGAGTCCAAGCGGATCCTCGAGCTCAACCCGGCCCACCCGCTGGTCACCGGTCTGCGCGACGCCTACGACACTCGCCGCGACGACGCCGACGCGGGCAAGGTTCCCGAACTCACCGAGACCGCCGAATTGCTCTACGGCACAGCGGTTCTCGCCGAGGGCGGCGAACTGAAGGATCCGGCCCGCTTCGCCCAGATCCTCACCGAGCGCCTGACCCGCACGCTCTGACGAATCGCATACCTGGTGGCCGTCTCGCACATCGTGCGAGGCGGCCACTGCGATTGCCGAGCGTGATCAGGCCGACACCGCGCAATGCGGCGTGCTGAGGAGAATGGATAACGTGCAGAATGCGAACGGGCCGGTCATCCGGGCCGCACGTGCCGATGACTACGACGCCATCGCCATCGTCATCGATGACTGGTGGGGGCGCTCGGTGTTACCGCACCTGCCCAGGTTGTTCCTCGATCATTTCTACCGAACCAGCCTGGTCGCCGAGGTGCCCGGCGCCGGATGGCGGGAGCCGACCGAATGGCTGGCCGGATTCCTGATCGGCTTCCTCTCGCCGTCGGAATCCGATGAGGCCTACATCCACTTCGTCGGCGTCGATCCGCAGTCCCGCAAGAGCGGCCTCGCGCGTGAGCTGTACGAGCGGTTCTTCGCGATCGCCAGGGCCAATGACCGGCACATCGTGAAGGCGATCACCGCGCCCGGCAATGACGCGTCGATCGGCTTCCACCGGCATCTGGGCTTCACCGTCGCCGGACCGGTGCGTGACTACAACGGACCGGGCCATCACCTGATCACCTTCGAACGCAAGATCTGATCCGCTTGGCGCGCAACGAGATCGGTCGGAGTTGGTAGGTTCCGGGGGTGCTGCCCGGTTAGCCTTGGACGGTCGAAAGGATCGTCAGCTGATGTCTGGTAACCCGCTTGCCGCCGCCGAACCGTGGGATCTGGTCGCCGACGGATATGCCGAATTCGGACCCGCGATCATGGCGCCCTTCTCCGCTCGCGCACTAGAACTGGCCGGCCTTTCCGCTGAATCACATGTGGTCGATGTCGCGGCCGGGCCGGGCACGCTGAGTCTGCCCGCCGCCGAACGAGTGGCACAGGTATCGGCCATCGACTTCTCCGAGCCGATGATCCAGCGTCTCACCGAGGACGCCCGGACAGCTGGGCTGACCAATATCGAAACGCGGGTGGGGGACGGGCAGGCCCTACCGTTCGATGACGACAGCTTCGACGCCGGTTTCTCGATGTTCGGGCTGATGTTCTTCCCGGATCGGGCCAAGGGCTTCGCAGAATTGTTCCGGGTACTGCGTCCCGGTGCCACCGCCGTGGTGTCGAGTTGGGCGCCGGTGGCCGAATCGACGCTCATGCGAATGATGTTCGGCGCCTTCGCCGCCGCCGATCCGACGATCCCCGAACCCCAGCCCAATTTCCTCAACCTGGAAAATCCGGAGGTCTTCGCGACCGAGATGCGCACCGCGGGCTTCGCCGGGGTGAGCATCCAACACCACACCAGCACGATCGGTTTCGCCGACTCCGACGAGATGTGGGAGACCATGGTGCGCAGCAGCGCCCCACTGCTGCTGATGCGCCGCATGGTCGGGGAGCAGGTGTGGGCCGAACGCGTCGCCCTGATGCGCGCCTACCTCGCCGTCAACTACCGCCCGAACAAACCCCTGTCCACCACCGCATTCCTCGGCATCGGCCACAAACTGGCCCCTTGACAGCCGAAACGCCCCGCCATCCAGTGGATGACGGGGCGTAGTTGCCTTGCAAGCTATTCAGCGGGGAGCCATGCGCAGGGCGCCGTCCATGCGGATGGTCTCGCCGTTGAGGTAGTCGTGCTCGACGATGTACTGCGACAGCTGCGCGTACTCGTCCGGGCGGCCCAGGCGCGACGGGAACGGCACACCGGCCTCGAGGCCCTTGCGGTACTCCTCGGTGACACCGGCGAGCATCGGGGTGTCGATGATGCCGGGGGCGATGGTGTTCACACGGATGCCGAACTGGGCCAGGTCACGCGCGGCCGGGACGGTCATCCCGTGCACGCCACCCTTGGAGGCCGAGTACGCGATCTGGCCGATCTGGCCCTCGAAGGCCGCGACCGAGGCGGTGTTGATGATCACGCCGCGCTGGCCGTATTCGTCGACGGTGTCGGTCTTGGCGATCGCGTCGGCGGCCAGGCGCATCACATTGAAGGTGCCGAGCAGGTTGACGGTGATGACGGTGCGGAACAGCTCGAGATCGTGCGGGCCGTTCTTGGACAGGATGCGTCCGGCCCAGCCGACACCGGCGCAGTTCACCACGATGCGCAGCGGCGCACTGGATTCGACGACCTGCGCGACGGCGGCGGCAACCTCGTCGTTGCTGGTGACGTCGGCGGGGATGAGGGTGACGCCGTCGGGCACGTTGTCCCCGGCGCGCTCGATGGATTGGGGTACGTCGAGTCCGAAGACGGTTGCGCCCAGATCGGCGAAACGCTTGGCAGTGGCGGCGCCGAGGCCGGATGCGCCTCCGGTGATGATGGCGGCGGAACCCGAAATCTCCACGATGGTCCTCTCGTTCGTGACAGCCAGTTGGCCCTTCGTCAATTGCACCCTAACCGGTGCCGTCTGAGATGCCGATCACGGCTCCCTCGCACCCGATGCCCGCCCTACATAGCACTGTCGGATAAACGGGGAATTATTTGCGAACATGCATGTTCGCGGCTGGTATCGTCGCAGCTATGCAGCATCGCGTGTTTTCCGCCGCGTCCGTCGCCGAACGCCGGATTCTGATCACCGGCGCGGCGCGCGGCATCGGCGCCGCACTGGCGCGGCAGTTGCACGCGAAAGGGGCGAAGGTAGCGCTGCTCGGGCTGGAGGCGGATCTGCTCGCGGAGGTGGCGCACGAATGCGGGGACGCGCCGTGGCGCTACTGCGATATCGCCGATCATCGGCAGGTGGAGCGGGTGGTGAGCACGCTGGTCACCGAACTCGGCGGGCTGGATGTGGTGGTGGCCAATGCCGGGATTGCCAAACAATTGCCGCTGCTGGGCGGGGATCCGACGGTCATGGAGGAGACGCTGGCGGTCAATGTGCTCGGCGTCTACTACACGCTGCGCGCCGCTGGACCGCACATCTGTCATCCGGACGGGTATGCACTGGTCATCTCGTCGCTGGCGGCCGCGGTGAATCTGCCGTTGGTCGGGGCATACAGCGCGTCGAAGGCCGGGGTGGAGGCGCTCGGTAGTACGTTGCGGCACGAGATCAGGCACACCGGCGCGAAGGTCGGGGTCGCGTATTTCGCCGAACTCGATACCGATATGACCGCGCGCGGCTTCGGCACCGCCGCAGCGCGAGCCATTCTCGGCCGGTCCACGGTGTCGGGAGTCGCACCGCTCGGTCCCGCGATCGATGTGGTCGAGCGTGCCATCGCCAGGCGCAAACGTCAGGTGGTATCGCCTTGGTGGGTGGCGGTGGCGCTGCCGTTCCGGCCGATCGCCCAGCGGGTCATCGATATCGCACTGCGGCGCGGGGTGGCGCGGGCGTTGGAGATCGCGCGCACCGAAGAGGCACCCTTCACCACCGATCAGCCGGCCAGACCCCGCAAAATGGAGCGACCGGCGTAAGCCGGATATCGCGCCCGCCCGACCCTCGGAGCCACTGAATGACCGAATCCGCAAGCAGCGTACGCCAACTCCCGCGGGGGCGACACGGCCTGCCGAGGGAGGAGGTGATCGCCTCGCAGCGCGAACGGATCCTCAGCGCGATGGCCGAGGCCATGGTCGAGAACGGATACGTCGGGACCTCGGTCGCGGTCATCCTGAAGCGCGCCGGGGTTTCGCGGGAGACCTTCTACGAGCAATTCCGTTCCAAAGAGGATTGTTTCGAGGCCGCCTACGAGCGGGCCGTCGAACTGCTGATCGCGAATATCGCGAATGCGATCAGCGGCGAGGCGCGGGATGCCGCCGACCCGGCCGATCCCGATCGGATGGGCCGCATCCTCGAGGCCTACTTCGACGGGCTCATCGCCGAACCCGCATACGCCCGCCTCTACCTCGTCGAGGTCTATGCGGTGGGCTCGAAGGCGGTCGCCCGGCGCGCCCAATTGCAGGAATCATTCGTCGCCATGATCGCCGACGTCCTCGACGCCCGCACCGACCAGCAGCGCTTCGCCTGCCAAACCCTCGCCGCCGCCATCAGCGCCATGGTCACCGCGCGCATAGCCGTCGACGACCTCCCCAGCCTCCGAGCACTCCGCGAACCCCTACTCGACCTGGTGCGCCGCAGCGGTGATCTCTACGGCGAGGCGATGCTGCGTCATTCCGAAGTACGCGCCTGAGCGGCAGCAGGCAGACGGTCCAGGTCGGCCCACTTGCGGCGCTCGCCGGCATGCAGTTCGGGCCGATGATGTCCAAGGGCAAGCGAGTCGAGACCGCTGGCCCAGAGCGTGACCGATCATTGCATCTGTCGGCTTCTGGTGCCGGCTCGTTCGGGACGTGTGCCGAACTGCGCGGTATCGGTGATCTGGACGGCGAGGCGATGCCGCCTCAGTCGGAAGTACGGGCCTAGCTGCAGCGGACTGACCGATACTTGCGGCCCTGGGCGGCGTGCAGCCGGGCCGATTATGCCCAAAGACAAGCCGCGTGGACACCGCTTGCCTGGATGTCGATCCGCTTCGGCGCGGTGCCGGGCCCGAGACTTCTCCTATAAAGGCTGGCTGCCTGTGGCCGAGTAGCTGCGAGCCGCAGTGCCCGGTCAGCGCATCTCTTCGGCGGGCTCGGCCAGCGGGGTGCGTTCCGAAATTCGGCGTGCGCGCCGCGATCGAATCAGCAGGGCAATGCCTGCGGCGGCCGGGGCGAGGGTGGCGAGTGCGCCGCCGGTAAGTACGCCCAGGTCGGGGCGGGCGGCGGTGAGCAGGCTCGCCGTGCCGAAGTAGAGGAACAGCAGGCCGGAGCAGATGCCGATGACATGTTCCGGGAGATGTTTGCCGACCAGGATGCCCGCGGCGATGGCGAGGGCGTCGGCGGCGACCATGCCGATGGTGGAGCCGATCCAGACGCCGATCCAGCTGTTGTCGGTGGCCAGGGCCGCGGTGGCGAACATGGTCCGGTCGCCGAGTTCGGCGAGCAGGAAGGCCGAGAGGACCACGAAGAACGGCGCGGTCGTCGAACGCGGCGGCTTGGGTTCGGCCTCGGCAGCATCGCTGCCGAAATGTTCGCGCAACGTCCATAGGCCGACGGCCAGGAAGGTGAGTGCGGCGACCAGTGCGATGGCCCTGGTGGGCAGCGCGGCACCGACGAAATAGCCGACACCGACCGAGATCAGATGCACCGCCGCACTCGCGGTCGCAATGCCGCCGAGCACCACCCACCAGCGGTAGCGCAGCGCGAACGTCAACGCCATCAGCTGGGACTTGTCACCCAACTCGGCGAGAAAGACGATTCCGACGCTGAGCAATATCGTCGCGATCATGTGGTCTGCACTCCCGGGCTCCGGCCTGCCGGCCGGGAGATCGGGTTACGCCTCCGGCCGACAACGAAATGGTTGTCTCGGCCGAAGGTCTCGCCCACCGGATCTACGCCGGTTCACGCGGCCGGGTCAGCGCCCTTGTAGGGCGGCGGACCAGTATGTCGACAGCGCGATTGCGGGCTACTCCCCTTCGCTGTCATCGACTGTACCCCCGCAGCCATATTCACGCCAAGCCGCTGTAATCGAAATCGCAATGCGCACAATAAGTTTGGCAATCCAACTGTCGAGTTTCGGGTGTCCTCACAGATCTGGCAGCACGAGCTTATCCAGAAGTGAGCTAGCCCTTGGCAATCAGCGCACCGGCGCGACCTATTACCCGGGCTTGCTCGATACCGGACAGACCTCCCCGAAGATGCCCTCCGATTGCAGCGGCTCGCTCGGCTAGGTGAAGTGGTTCAGGCGGCCAAGAGCATGGCCAGAACCGCGGTATCCGGATCGCTGATCGGATCCAGTCCGACCCGGCTCACCAAAGATGTGACGGTGCCGTCGGATTCGGCCTCCGCCCACGCCGCCCGATGCTCCAACCCCAGATGCGGTACGCCCGGCAGGAGCACACAACCCGATGCCACGCCGACGCATTCCGGCAACGACGGCCGGGTCTCCGAGGGTGGATGCAACATCAACAGCGCCGGCGGCACATGATCAGCGAACCGGCCGGGTTCCAGCGCCTGGTCACCGAGCACCGGTCCCTCGGCGAGGACCAGCCCGACGGTGCCCGGCGCCGGATCATCCGGTAGCTCCTCGCGCACACCGAAGACGGTCGAGGTGGTCAGCAGGCCCGGATACGAGGCCACCCGCACGGCGAGCACGAGTACCTGCGCCCATTCCTTGGTGGTGTCGGGCCAACGTCCGGAGATGACGAACCCCCGCAGCGATCCGCGGGCCTGGAACGGCGTGATGCCGATGGGTCCGTTCGTATGCATGATGCCTCCCGTGATCGAACCGGGGGCGGCTTTGCCCGTCCTCGAACTGTGGATTCTCGAGGATGCGCCAAAACTCAGTTGGCACACAAGTACCAAAGAGTGCTAGTCGGACACGGTGAACGCAAAGAGCCCGCGAACCGGTCGGTTCGCGGGCTCGCAGGCGGGAAAAGCTCAGCCGAAGATGAGGCCCTTGGCTTGGCCGACGGCGCGCGCGAAGCGCTCCTGCACGTCCTCCCAGTTGACGACGTTCCAGAACGCGGTCACGTAGTCCGCCTTGACGTTCTTGTACTGCAGGTAGAAGGCGTGCTCCCACATGTCGACCTGCAGCAGCGGGATGATGCCCAGCGGCACGTTGGCCTGCTGGTCGTAGAGCTGGAAGGTCAGCAGCTTCTGGCCGAGGGTGTCATAGCCGAGCACCGCCCAGCCGGAGCCCTGCAGGCCGTTGGCCGCGGCGGTGAACTGCGCGCGGAACTTGTCGAACGAACCGAACTGGTCGTCGATCGCGGCGGCCAGCTCGCCGACCGGCTTGTCACCACCGTTGGGGGAGAGGTTCTTCCACCAGATCGAGTGGTTGACGTGGCCGCCCAGGTGGAAAGCCAGGTTCTTTTCGTTCAGGAAGATCGCGCCGTGGTCGCCCGCCTCGCGTGCGGCCTCGAGCTTTTCCAGCGCGGTGTTGACGCCGGCGACATAGGCAGCATGGTGCTTGGAATGATGAATCTCGTTGATCTGCCCGGAGATATGGGGCTCCAGGGCGCTGTAGTCGTAATCCAGATCTGGCAACGTGTACTCAGCCACGATGTCCCTTCCTAATGTCGGGCCGGGTGCGCCCGCCGTCTCGAGCACACTCAACCATCATTCGTACACCCGCTCGTTTGCAACCGCGCTCCTTGCCCCCACATTCCGCCGAGGCAACCCGCGCAGTGCGCTGGACAACTGACGGTACGACTGATTTCGTGAATACATGGGTAACTCGCCGGGTACGCCCGAAAGTCGGCTTGGCACCCCACGCAGGACCTGAGACCAGGCCGTGCGGCACTCGACTCGTATGGCCTGAATACGCGGAGAGGAGGTGAGCACCATGTCCTGGTACGACGAACTGGTCGGACGGGTGCGTCTTCCCGAGCCGGCGATGGTGACGCCGGAGCAAGCGCTGCCCGGTCGTCCCGACCCGATACCGGTCTCGGATACCCATTATGTGAACGGTCGGCCGATCCATCCGCCGTTTCCGGAAGGTCTGCAGGTCGCGGTGGTGGCCATGGGTTGTTTCTGGGGTGCGGAACAGGAGTTCTGGCAACTCGACGGTGTCTTCACGACCGCGGTCGGGTACGTCGGGGGCTATACCCGGAACCCGACCTATGAAGAGGTGTGCAGTGGGCGCACCGGCCATACCGAGGCGGTGCTGATCGTCTTCGATCCGAACGTCATCGACTACGCCGGTGTGTTGCGCCAGTTCTGGGAGAACCATGATCCGACCCAGGGCATGCGGCAGGGCAACGATCGCGGCACCCAGTATCGCTCGGCGCTCTTCACCGTCGACGCGGCGCAGGCGCGGCTCGCGCACAGCACCGCGCAGACCTTCGGTGAGCGGCTCGCTGCCGCGGGCTACGGCGAGATCACCACGGAGATCACCGAACTGCCCGGACAGGGCGGCACGGATCCGCTGCGGGCGTTGCCCGAGTTCTTCTACGCCGAGAGCTACCACCAGCAGTATCTGGCGAAGAATCCCGGCGGCTACTGCCCGGTGCATGCGACGGGCGTCAGCTGTCCGGTCGGACTGGGTGCCTGAAACAGAACCGCACACCCGGTGACCGGGTGTGCGGTTAGAAGTGCACTAACTACAGTTGCGGCACGATTCCGGCGCGCAGGGTCCGCGGATCGCCCGCGTCATGCGCCTTCCACCAGCGCACCCCGCCCGCGATGAATTCCTTCAGCGGGATTTCGGCGCCATTGGCATCGTGAATCGTCATGTCGTCGAACCACACCCGCACATCGAGTTCGCGCGGGTCGATGCCCTCCTCCTGGGAGAATTCGATGACGTGCGTGGTGGTGTGCGAGTCGATCCGGGTGTCGAAGCTGAGCAGCTCACTCCAGTGCACCCAGCCACTTTCGTCCACGTCGATGAATTCCCAGCCGTGCAGTCGACCGCCGCCGAAGCTGCGGATGGCCGCGTCCAGTTTGTCCAGCTGTAGCGGCAGCACCCTGGCCGCCACGTCGTCCCACTCCTGAATGCGCAGTGAGGCCGCGACTCGGCCGACACCGGTGAATGTCAACTTCACGCGATAGTCCTCGGGCGCGGGACCCTCGGCCGGAAGCGTCAGAACTTCCAGGTCGAGGCTCAGTTGCGCGTTCGCTGTATCGACCTCCACGCCTAGGCACGTGGCCTCGGAGAGTGCTGTGTTGAGTGCTGTTGTTTCCATTCCGTCGAGTAGCCCCCTGCTCACGTTCATGCATCCAGGCTACCGACAGCACCTGCGGGAACCCGGTATTTCAGTTATTCGCTGGTGTTCTGGTCTTTTTTGGGGAACCGATCGGCGATCAGCGGCGTCCAAGTAGATATCGGGACCTGCACAGCCTCAGATCCCGAAGCGGCGGCGAATGACCGCTCCGGGATGGCAAGGAGGGGAGTCTCGGATCGGTCGTTCGTACCGCGACCTTGCTCCAGCAATCTCTCGGTATCGCCCGTTCGATCCAGGTTCCGGCGCATCATCCCTTGTAGATCGACAGCCACTTGATAGTTGAACCCTGTACTCGGTGTGCTGGTGGATAGCTGTGCCTGTGGATCAAGTTGTGGATTATGTGGATAACTTTGACCGAGATATGCACAAGCGGCCCCGGAGCGGGGCATCGGACAGGATCCAGAAGCACAGAACATACCCGAGGTAACGTGCCGATGTCGAGGCCGTGAAGTGCCTGTGGGTCACGGGCATAGCGGGGCCGGAACTCCCCCGTGGTGCGCCACCCATGGCAGGATCGAAGCGTGACGAGCCCCGAAGTGTCGTCGGTGCCGGTGGAAGCCGTACCGGACGAATTCGACAAGACCGAGCGTGTCGCGGCGGACGCCCCGGCGGCGATTCTGCTCGACGTGCGCGAGGACGACGAATGGCAGCTCGGACATGCGCCCGGGGCCATCCACATTCCGATGGCCGACGTGCCCGCCCGCGTCGACGAGCTGGACTACGAGGCCCAGCTATATGTGATCTGCCGCCAGGGCGGCCGCTCCATCGAGGTGGTCAAGTACCTGGCGCACATCGGATACGACGCGGTGAATGTCAGCGGTGGCATGGTGGCATGGCAGCGCGTGGGTCGACCATTGGTTGCGGACGGCGATCACCAGGCGAAGATTTACTGAGGCAAGAGAGAGGGGCACCCGGCATGAACGTCAGGCCCGGAGGCGGAAGCCTGCGTGACCACGGAGGGCCCGGGCATGCCGCGAGGGAGACAGCATGAACGTCAGGCCCGGAGGCGGCAGCCTGCGTAACCACGCAGGGCCCGGGCATGCCGCAAGGGAGACACCGTGAGTACGGTGGTTCAACCTTGTGCGCGCTGCGGCGCGCGCTGGGCCGTGCAGACGACGCCGATGCACTGGTGCCCGCGCTGCCGTGGCGTGCTGTTGTCACCTGCGCCCATCGACGCCCCCGCCGAGCGGCGAAACTACCGCTGGGTGGCCCGCCGTCCCGATCAGCGCACCCGCAAGCTGAGCTCCGGTCGACCGCGTCCGTCAGTGGAAACGCCGCGCTACCAGCGGATTCCGCGCTGGGGCCTACTGGATCCGCCGGTCGAGTCCGCGCCTGCGCCACAACGGCCGCTGGACCGGCTGACCAATAGGGCCGGTGCGCTGCTCATCGCGACCGCGGCGGTTTTCGCGATCGCCGCCTGCGCCGAACTCGGGCGCTATCTGATCCTGCTGCGCAACCGCACCCGGCTGATTCCGTCGTGGTTGCTGCACATCTCCGATGCCATGGTGTGGCTTTCGGCATTGGTCGGCCTCGCGCTCGGGTTGATCACCGCGATAGCGATGCTCGGCTGGTTGATCGAAACGCGTCGGGCCGCCTTCGCCGCGGTCGGCCGCCGTGACCCGCGCTTGGTCCGGACGCTCGCCCTCGGCTGTCTGATACCGGTGGTGAATCTGTTGTGGCCCGGTGTATTTCTCACCGAGACGGTCGCCGTGCGTCCGAATCCGCGCACGCTGCGGGCCGTGCGCATCTGGTGGGTGGGCTGGGTGCTCGGCGCGGGTTGCACGGTGGCGGCATTGCTGTGGCGGAACGCGGATACGCTGCAGGCCAAGGCGGACGGTGTGCTGTTCACCGCGTTCACCGATCTGGTCGCGGCCGGGGTCGCGGTGCTGACCCTCTGGGTGCAGCGGTCGATGTCGGACCGGGATCTGTTCGGCCGCACCAGGATTGCGCGCCGGTGGGTGATCGCCGTCGATCCGGCGGTGTCCGTCATCGAACCGGTGCAGCCCGGTGGCGGCGCGGCGAAACAGCCCGTCGCACTCGAAACAAGTACACCGCACCGTGAGCATGAGGAGGTTTTGGCCAAGTGAGCCAGGGCAGTCGCGCACCGTTCGTCGTCGCGCACCGGGGATCATCGGCGGCGCTGCCGGAACATACGCTCGCCGCGTATGAGCTAGCGCTGCAAGAGGGCGCCGATGGCGTGGAGTGCGATGTCCGGCTGACCAGGGACGGACATCTGGTCTGTGTGCACGACCGCACCGTGGACCGGACCTCGTCGGGTACCGGACTGGTCAGCGAAATGACCTTGGACGAACTCGAGGGACTCGACTTCGGGGCCGACGGCGCACCCGCATCGGTACTCACCCTCAGCCAACTGATCGAGTTGGTATTGGATTGGCGCAGTAGGCCGACCAAGCTGTTCATCGAGACCAAGCATCCGGTGCGCTACGGCGCGCTGGTGGAGAACAAGCTGCTCGCCGAACTCCAGCGCTTCGGCATCGCCACCCCCGCCTCCGCCGATCACTCCCGCGCGGTCGTCATGTCCTTCGCCGCCACCGCGGTCTGGCGGATCCGCCGTTCCGCACCGCTGCTGCCGACTGTCCTGCTCGGTGAATCATCGCGCTACCTGGGCGGCAGCGCCGCGACCACGGTCGGCGCGACCGCCGTCGGTCCCTCAGTGAAAACCCTGCGCGAACATCCGGACCTCGTCGACAAGGCCGCCGCCGCCGGCCGCGCCACCTACTGCTGGACGGTGGACGATCCCGACGATGTGCGCCTGTGCGCCGACCTGGGTGTCAGCTGGGTGGCCACCAACCACCCGGCCCGTACGAAGGCACTGCTGGCCGCGGCCTGATCTGCCCGCCCGAAGAGCTGCAAATCAGACAGAGCGGCGCGCGGCACATCCCGCGTTCGACCCTGTAGTTTGACCTGCCGTGGGTAAAAGCAAGCGCAATAGTCCGAAGCCCGGAGGGAACCGGGCCCAGCGTCTCGCCGAGCGGCGGGCGGCCCTGGAACTGCAGGCAGCGCAGTCCGGTGCGCGTCCGTTCGAAGGGCTGGCCGCGGAGTGCGATCTGGTCGCGCTGCGCGAATTCGTGCCGTCGGCGACCGCGACGCTGCCGCTGTCGTCCGATATCGCCGCGGAGCGTTCCGTCGTGCTGGCCACGGTATTGCCGGGCGCGGTCGCCGGATTGGTGCGGGCGGGCGAGCCGCCGACCGGATACGTCGCCACGCAGGTGCAATTCCAGGGTCTTGATCCGGCCGCCGATATCGCGGCGGCGATCCTGTGGACACAGTCCGCCGAACCCGGTGAATCGCTGACCGCGGCCGAGAGTGCCGAGGGTGGACCGAGATTGGCCGATGTGATCGATGCGGACGCACAGCTGGAACTGACCGTGCACCAGGACTTCGACTGGTGGGTACCCGAGGGCGTGCAGCCCGATCCGCAGGTCGCCGCGACCATCGAACAGGCCAAGCAGGCGATCATGCCGTCCGCGCGACTGGATCTCGGCCCCGATGCGATCGGCGCGGGCTGGTGGGTCGATGCCGGTGATAAGGCGCATCTGCGCTGGGTGCGCCCGGAGAACGAGGATGATCTGATGCTGGCGCTCGCGCGGCTGCATGCTTCGGGCGGACTGCATCTCGGCGATGGCTCCCGTTTCGCGGGCTCGTTCCGCACGCACGGCCTGCTGGTGCCGGTGTTCGACCTGGATCCGGAACTGCATGCCAGCGAGTGGACCAAGCCGGCGATCGAATTCGGGGAACGCCTGGCGGCGGCGCTGGCCGACGACACTGCGCTCTCGGCGGACGAGCGCCGTTCCCGGGATGGGCTGCGGTCGCGTCAGGTCACCCTGCGGTGATTTCAAAAAAGTCACAGAGAATTTTGTGAAACACCCTCCTTTCTAATCAACCCTCGGTTAGGTTCTCTGCATCACCGAAAGATGGTGGTGGTGAGCGAAGTCTCACCGAAAGATGAGGAAAGTAGGACCATCATGGAAGCCATTCTGGCGCTGCTCAAGACGCTGCTCAGCTCCTTGAGCGCTGCATAAAGTCGACAGGGCCGGCTCGTCGCGACGAGCCGGCCCTGATTCCGCTATGGGAATCGTGAATTAGATGCTGCCGCCCGCAGTGGACGGAGCGCCGGAAGCATCGCTCGGACCACTCATTTCACGAGCGATGAAATCCTCGAGGTCGAACAGGTTCGACCCGGCACGATCGGCGATGGTGAGCAGGGTCGTCATATTCGCGACCTCCTCCACCTGCTCCTTCAAGAACCACTGCATGAACTGTTCACCCAGGTAATCGCCCTCTTCGCGGGCGGTGCTCGCCAACTGGATGATCTGGTCGGTGACGTTCTTTTCCTGCGCGAGGGCCAGCGCGATCGGTTCACGTGCATTCTCGAAATGCGATTTCGCGGCGTCGATGCCGGAAAGCTCGACGCTGATATCCCGATCCAGGAAGTACTTCACGATCATCATCGCGTGATTGCGCTCTTCGACCGCCTGCGCATAGAAACGCTTGGCCAGCTGCGGCAGATCCGCATTATCGAACCATACCGCGATCGCGATGTATTGATGCTCGGCATTGAATTCATGCCGGATCTGATCGTGGAGCAGGCCGTGAAATTTGCTGCGTGGAGACTCCGGATGGCTGGACATAGTTGCGACATTAGCGCTGGTCACGCCGCATGTCATCCAAGTGCAGCCTTATTGAGGCTAGTGTTGCCTAATTAATTCTTGGCAGCACCGGCCATTCTCGGGGCGGAAATATCGGCGCGCGGTGTGGTGCGCAGTTCGCGCGAGATGAAGTCCTCGACATCGAACAGATCGCCCGCGGCACGGTCGATGACGGTCAGCAGGGTGGTCATCCCGGCGACGTCCTCCACCTGCTCCTTGAGGAACCACTGGATGAATTGCTCGCCGAGGTAGTCGCCGGAGGTCCGCGCGGTGCCGGCCAACTCGGTGATCTGCGCATTGCGGGCGCGCTCGGATTCCAGCAGGAAAACAACGGCGCCGCGCGGCGATTCGAAGGTTGACCGCACGTCGTCGAGGCCGCCTACCTGCACTTGTAGATTGCGGTCCAGCAGGTACTGCACCATGCGCAGGGCGTGTGAGCGGTGCTCGGCGGATTTGCCGTAGCTGTGTCTGGCCAACTGCGGCAGGCGATTCGAATCGAAGTAGACCGCCGCCGCCAGATACTGCTGTGAGGCGGTGAAGCCACGACGGATCTGGTCGCGCAGTAGGTCCGGGAACGGCTCGTCGGCATCGGTATCGGGCATAGGCCCGACGCTACCTCGTCAGCAGATCGTCCGGGATCGGTTGGTCCTTCGCGAGGTCGTCGAAGAATTGACCCGCACGTTGCTTATCCCACAGCAACACATTTCCGCTATCGGTATCGGTGAAGCCGCCGATCGGGACGGTGGTCGCCACGGTATCGCCGCGCATCGCCCAGCCGAGCTGGCCGAGATTCCAGATGTGATCGCCCTTGTCGACCTTCAACGATTTCGCGGTATCGCCGGCCAGTGGCCACAGCGTGAACGGATTGACCAGCGTGCCCGCGCTGGTCGCCTTCTTCAGCAGGGCCGCCATGAACAGGCGCTGGTTGTTCATCCGGTCGATATCCGCGAGGGCGGTCGCCCGGCTGCGGACGAAACCCAATGCCTGCGGGCCGTCCAGGGTTTGGCAGCCGGCGGCCAGATTGATGCCCGCGAGCGGATCGTCGATGGCCTTGGGTACGCAGACATCGATGCCGCCGAGGGTATCGACGATGCCGGCGAAGCCGCCGAATCCGATCTGCGCGTAGTGATCGATGTGCACGCCGGTCGCGGTTTCGACGGTCTGCACCAGCAGCGGCGCGCCGCCGAAGGCGAAGGCGGCGTTGAGTTTGTCCTTGCCGTGGCCCGGAATGCTCACATACGAGTCACGTGGCAGGCTGACCAGCGTGGTCGCACCCGATTTCGGAATGTGCACCAGCATGATCGTGTCGGTGCGCTCGGGGCCGACCTCACCGCCGGTGGCGAGTTCCTGTTCCTGATCGGCCGTGAGTCCGGCCCGGCCGTCGGAGCCGACGAGCAGCCAGTTCGTTCCCGGGGTATCGCCGACGCGGTCGGAGTAGTTGGCGAGTGCGTCGATCCGGCTGAGCGAACCGTCGAGTTTGATGACGGCGCCGACCACCGCGAGGACCAGCACCACCAACAGCACGAGGAACCAGCGGAAAAGGTGCAGTTTGCGGCGACGGCGCGGTGGGCGGGGTGCGCGGTCGCGGCGCGACGACGGCGGCAGTGATGGCGGCGGCGGGGGTCCCTCGCGGCGCGGGCGCAGGTGTCGCGCGTCCTGGTAGGGAACCGGCTGCTGGGGTGGCGCATAGCCGGGGACACCGCGAGGCTGGGGTTCGTGATACGGGTGCGGCTGCTGCGTCGGTGCATGGGGTGGCCGGGAATTGCGCGGCGGCATTCGTGTTTCGGGCGGTACCTGCGAATATGCCAATGGCGGTGCGTGATTCGACCCATCGCGGCGGATGACCTTGGTGGGGTCGATGTGCCTCGGGTCCGGCCCGGGTCCGCGACGACCCGGCGGATGGGGGTCGCGGCGCTGCGGCATTGATGGTGCACCGGGATTTCCGAAGGGTTGCGGCTCCCGGCGCGTCCGGTCGTAGCGCTGGGGGTCGTAGCCGTTCATCACACAGACTCTACTGTTCGAGGGCCGTCGGGGGGCTTGACGAGCGGCCGGAAGTTGGTGCGCTCGAGTGAGCGCTCGTCGATAAATTCGCCGCAGGGACCGGCGGGTGTTACGGCAACCAGGAAACGTGACCGCGTAGCAATGGATAGCCGATATAGGCGACCGCATCGATCGTCGCGTGCGCCAGCACCAGCGGCCACAGCCGGTTTGTGCGCTGCCAGAATCGGCCGAAAATCACACCCATGACCAGATTGCCGAGCCCGCCGCCCAAGCCCTGATACAGGTGATAGCTCCCGCGCAACAGTGCCGAAGCGAACAGTGACCGGTTCTCCGACCAGCCGAGCCTGCGCAGTCGGGTGATGAGATAGGCCACAACCAGGATTTCCTCGGCCGCCGCATTCGCACAGGCGGATATGATGAGTGCGGGCAACCGCCACCAGTGGTCACCGAGCGAACTCGGCACGATCGTCACGCTGAACCCCAGCGCATGCGCGGCCAAGTAGAGCCCGAGCCCGGGCAGTCCGATGACCGCCGCGAGGATCAGCCCCGGCAGCACATCGGAACGCCAACGGACCCTGGCCAATCCGATCATCCGCGGCCCTATTCCACTGCGCCACAACAGATACAGCCCGAGCGCACCCCACCCGGCCAGCCGCAACGCACTGAGCAGCTGGAAGAGCAGGTCGATGGTCGATTGCGCCGCCCGCGTCGGATTCAGCGCAACGGTCTGCCCGCCCACCCCGCCCGGCGACAGCGCGCTCTCGAGCAACGACAGCGCCGCATTCAACCCACTCAGCCCGAACGTCACCACCAGCACGACCAGGATCTCGAGCCGAATCCCCAGCCGCTCGCGATCGGTCAGCTCGGGCTCGTCCCCGGTCTCAGCGCGCATGCGTCCGAATCTATTGCCCGCGCGGCTCCGACGTGCGCTGGGCGCGTCAGATGCGGCGGAGGCCGTTCAGGAAGGGGCAGCCTGCGAGGGTGCGGACGGCGCGGCCGAGGGATTCGATGTCGTCGGCAGGGGCGGTGAAGGGGAGGCGGAAGTCGTGGTCGCCGTCGTGGCCTTCGATGCGCAGGGTTACGCCGTAGCGGTCGATGGCCAGTGGGTGCACCGCACCGGTCTGCAGGCGCGGCGGGAGGTGGCGGGCGAGTTGGGCGATGATGTCGGCGTGGTCGGCATCCATATGCTGCAGCCAGGCGGATTCCAGTGCGCAGAACGGATCCGGTTGCGCCAGTCGGAGTTCGTCGACGCAGACGGATTCGGCGCCGGTCGAGTCGGCCACCACCGCGGAGTTGATGACCACGCGCAACAGGGTCGCACCGTGGCCGACATCGAGCAGGTCGGGATGCGGATGATCCTTGGCGACCTGGGTGGCCAGTGCCCGCAGCGCCTGCGTCGGTACCGCCCGCACCGACCCGCGCAGCCACACCAGCGCCCGCACCGGTTCCCGCAGCGGCAGCGGCGCATGATCGGTGAGCTCCAGCACCGCCGGTGCACCGCTCTCACCCGAATTCCCGGCCAATACCGCGGCCATGGACGCGGTCGGCACTGCGATCACCGCATCCCCGCACTGCCGCACGTGATGCACCGAAATCGGCGTCGGATCAATACCTGGCATCGCCAACACCGCCTGCTCCGCATGGGCGCACGCACTCCGAACCCGCTCAGCGGTTGACGGTGCAACAGTCGGCTTCAGCATGCAGGCCTCCATACGAGTCACGCGGTGCAATTAGGTTACCCTAAGCTAAGTCACGACTCTCGGTTTCCGCAACCGTTCCCCGCACCCGAATCCGACAATTCCCCGCCCGCGAGCCTCGATTTGCGGCAGGACCGGCGGCGCGCGGCCCAACCCTTGCCGCCATCCTTCGCGAGCAGGCGGAATGCGCGTGTCGAAGCCAGCGGGCGAAGGTGGCACTGAGGCGAGTGCGGGCCATCGGGCGACCCGGTGCCAGCGGGTGGAGGCGCGTCGGGTGGCCGACCGCCGTGAGCGGGCGGGGATTGGGCAGGTGGCCCCGCGAGCCCAGGCGAGTGGGGCCGTCAGCGGGCGTGGCTACGGTGGACGTATGGCGGATGGAGTGCGGGCGGCGCATGGCGTGGCGGGGGAGCCGGTGTTGCTTTCGTTGGCGGCGCCGTCGGCGGCGCGGCGGAGTTTGGAGGAGGGGCTGGTGCGGGCGGTGGGGACCGGGGCGGCCGGCGTTCGGGTTCTCGACGCGGACGTGAGCGATGCGGAGATCGCCGGTTTTCTGGTCGAGGTCGCGCACTCGGATGGCGGATTCATCGCGCGCACCTCCGATGGGCAGCGGGCGCTGGCTATTGTCGCGGGAACGGTTGCGGCGTTGTGCGGTGAGGATATTCGGGCGGCGTTGGCTCGGCCCGATATCGCCTTTCTGACCTCGTTGAAGCCGCCTGCGGTCGAGGCTGCGCGCAGCGTGTTGCTGGCGATCGAATCCGATGCACCCGACGATCTAGCTGGAACTCTGAGCATCCTCCGCGCACGCAAGTAATGTCGTAACCGTGCCGCGAATCGCGTACTTCGGGCCGTCCGGAACCTTTACCGAGATGGCCCTCGCCGAGCTCGAGTCCTCGCAAGCCTTCGACGGACCGGTCGAGCGGATTGCCGCGCCCAGTCAAGGTGCGGCGCTGGACCTGATCCGGTCCGGTGATGTCGAGGGTGCCGTCGTGCCGATCGAGAGTTCGGTCGAGGGCTCCATCTCGTCGACCCTGGATTCGCTGGCCATCGGTCCGCGGCTGCAGATCATCGCCGAAACCGAGCTCGAGGTGAGCTTTGCGATCCTGGCCAGGCCGGGGACGGAGCTGGCGGATGTTCGCACCCTGGCCGCCTATCCGGTCGCCGGGGCACAGGTGCGGCTGTGGATATCGCGCACGCTGCCGAATGTCGAGATGTACACCTCGGCCTCGAATGCGGCTGCCGCCGAGGATGTCGCGGCCGGTCATGCCGACGCCGCGGTCTCCACCGCGCTGGCCGGAGAACGCCTCGGTCTGACGGCCCTGGCGTCGGGTGTCGCCGACCACGAGCAGGCGATTACCCGTTTCGTGCTGGTCACCCGTCCCCGAGTCGCGCCGCCCGCAACCGGTGCGGACCGCACCTCGATCGTGCTCGAGCTACCCAACAAACCGGGCTCGCTCATGCGCGCGTTCGCCGAATTCGCCACCCGCGGCATCGATCTCACCAGAATCGAATCTCGGCCCACGCGAACAGGTATGGGCACCTATCGCTTCTACCTCGACTGCGTCGGGCATATCGACGACACCGCGGTCGCCGAGGCACTCAAGGCATTGCACCGCACCGCGCGGATCCGTTTCCTCGGTTCCTGGCCTGCGACCTCGGCGACCGGAACCCCACCGCCCTCGGATGAACCGGCCGCCGAGTGGATGACCCAATTGCGTAAGGGGGTGGCCGACCTATGACCGGCAGACTGATCCTCGTTCGCCACGGCGAGACCGAAGGCAACGTAGCCAAAATCTTGGACACCCGTATCCCCGGCCTACCGCTCACCGAACGCGGTGCGGCCCAAGCGAAAACATTCGGCTCGAATCTGTTGAGGCCGCCGAAGGCGCTGTTCTGCTCGGCCGCGCTGCGCGCCCGCCAGACCGCCGGATACATCGAGGCGGCAACCGGCGTACCGGTCGAGGTGCTCGATGACATCCACGAAGTTCAGGTCGGCGAGATGGAGGGTCTGAACACCGAGGAAGCCCACGCGTACTTCCAGCGGATCTACCGCGCCTGGCACGAAGGCGATCTCGCCGAACGCGTCCCCGGCGGCGAATCCGGATACGACGTCCTGGCCCGCTTCCTACCGGTCGTCGAGGAACTGCGCGCCAAATATCTGGCCGACGGCAGCGACGGCGACATCTTGGTGGTCAGCCACGGCGCCGCCATGCGCTTGGTCTCCCGGAATCTCAGTGGTGTGGCACCGCCTTTCACCACCAACAACCACCTCGACAACACCGAAACCATCGAACTCGTCCCCCGCCCCGTGGGCGGCTGGGAATGCATCCGCTGGGGCCGCTTCACGCCACCCTTCGCCTACGAAGTGGCCCCAACCGCCGACGACCCTATGGGCTGAATCCCTTTGGGGCACAGCGCCCCGCTCAGCCCTCAGGCCAACGTCGGACTCCTCGAAAACTCTTCCCGCTCCGGCAAGGAATGGATCAGATCCTCCACGGCGGCGCGCAGGCGGGCGGGAGTACCGCTGGCCAGTGACGACCACTCGGTGCCGTCGTCGGCGACGCTCGCCGTCGAGATGAATCGCCCGTTGCGGGTGTTGAATACGGCGATGTGCTTGTCGACGATGTCGCGGGTGCCGTCTCCGTACAGCACGGCGCTGATCTGCGCATGCGAATGGATTTCGACCACGGCCGAGGCGAGGGTTTGCGCGTCCTGCGCGGGATTGCCGACCTTTGCCAGTCGTTCGGCGGTGGCAGTGGCATCGCCCAGGTCCTCGAAGATCGTGGCAAGCTCCTCGGTCGGTGCGTTCATGCCGTAGAGCTCGAGTGGCGGGGCCGTGCCGAGCGCCGCTATCACGGTGCCGGCCAGGTCGATTCCCACTTCGTCGATCACATACGAGTCCTGCCCGCGAAGGGCGACGACGGAAAGGTCGTCGCTCTTCGCCAGACAGAAACGACTCACGTACCCCTCGACGATCAGCCGCATGGTGACAATCCAGTGCGGGCGGTTCAGCACCCGCAGCCGGTCCTCCAAGTCGGGCTGAACCATGTTGTCGATCAGCAGATCCCGTTGTTCGAGCGACTCGGCCGCGTCGGCCATTGCCGCCTGATGTGCGGGCACACTGTCGAACCGGGCGTATGCGTTCAGCACAACCGGAAGGTCATCGAGATCCAGCTTCTCGCGGAGAAACTGGACCTCGTCGAGCGACAGCACAACCGCCTCGAGTGCGGAGGGCCCACCACTGGTACCGAGGACGGTCACCCAACCGTCCCGGGGTGGGCGCCGATCACCCCGTCGGCGGCGAAGCGGCCGTCGGTGAAGTGATCAGACCGCAGGTCGACCTTGCTGTCGTGCTCGTCCTCGTCGTCCTCGTCGCCGCGGGCCTGGTTCCCCAGCAGCGGGTTGCCCGCGCTGCTGTTGCTCGACCGGGCCGGTGCGGCTTCGACAGATGCGACCGTCTCGGGTGCCACTGTCGCGGTGTTGCCGCCGATCACGCTGCCCGTACCCCAGCCTTCCGGCAGTTTGAGCTGGGTGCCGCCCGCCGCGGCCGAAGTTCCGGAGAACGAGACCGCACGGGTCGCGGCCGCGCTGCCCGCCGCGGCCATCGCGCCACCCATCGTCATCGGTGCCATGGTGGACATCGGCGTGCTTGCCGCGGCGGTGACCGCATTGGTCGCCACACTGCCGACCGTCGACACACCGGTGCTGACCACCGAACCGACTGCCTGTGCGGCCTGCGTGGCGGCACTGGCCACACCCGGGTTGGATACGAACGCCTGCACGGCGGCCACCGCCGTCGAGATCGGGTCGGTGGGCGCTTCGAACGCGGCGTCGGCATTCCCGCTCGGATTGGCCTGGCCCGCGCCCGCAGCGATCGGCGGCGGCATCAGGAACTCGGCGGGTGTGGCCAACATCGCCGAGGTCGCCGCCTCATAGGTTTCCATCACCAGCGCCGCGCGGATATCCATGGCATTCCTGGCGACCTCGGCGGCCTCCATGGCACCGGTGACGGCGCCGGCCGGGTTGGTCGAAGCGGCCAACGCGGCATTGACAGCCGCGATTTCGGGCGGGCTCGGCATCGCGAGCGCGGCAACGCCGTAAGCGATGACGTTCGCCGCGGCCTTACCACCCATCGCCGCGGCCTGCACGCCCTGCTGTTCGGACCAGCCGAGGAATCCGGTCAGCTTGCCGAGCGCGGCGAGACCGTTGATGCCCTGCATGCCGACACCGAGCTCGGCCATGACGCGTGCGACGGTGGTCGTCGCGTCGACCCAGGCGGCCGTGAGCCCGCCCCACGCGGTAGCGGCGGCCGAAATCGGGATCGCGTGTGCGCCCGCGTGAAGGGTGGCCGAGTTGACTTCGGATGGCCGGGCGATCCAGACGACCCCGGTAACTCCTGCAACCATGCTTGTAACTCCCCTGAATGTCTGAATGGTGGTTGAGGACAGCGGTGTGGGCTAGACCTGAATTGCGTTGACTCCGGCGGCGCGCACGACGTCGCCGGCGATGTGCTGAGCCAGCTGCATTCGCAGTGTCTGGGCAGCATGGTGCAGTTCGAGAATGCCCTGGGCGATGGCATGATCGTGGCTCACCGCGCCCTGGTTGAAGTGGCTAGCGGATACGAACGACACCTCTTCGGCGCCGGATGGAATCACGTGCGTCGCCGGCGCGGTGATCATGGACGCTGCGGAAAGCCGCTCGGCGACCAGATCGAGTTCGGCCGCCGCGGCGAGAATGGCTTCGGGCGAGATCAGTACATGTCCAACCATGACTCGACTCCTTCTAGTGGCTGTGGGGCGGAACCACGAGAATTCCCCCTTCGAGTGATAGGACGCGACAGCAACGCGATCGGTTCCATCGAATCCCCAAGTTTCTTCCGGTCATCCGTGCTGGTTTCGCGCTCGACGAGCCGAGCCCGAAATACAGCTTGGATAAGACTAGCCCCATCCCAACTCATGCAACCGGTCTTCGTCAATGCCGAAATAGTGTGCAATCTCATGGATCACAGTGATCGCGACCTCCTCGACGACCTCGCGCTCATCACCGCAGACAGCGAGAATCGCCTCGCGATAGATGGTTACCGTGTCGGGTAGCGAGCCGCCGTAATGACTGTCGCGTTCGGTCAACGCGATCCCGTGATACAGCCCGAGCAGATGTGGATCCTCCGGATTGCGCGGTTCGATCAGCACGACCACATTGTCGATGGCGCGAGCCAACTCCGCCGGAATGAGATCGAGCGCATCGCCGACCAGCTCCTCGAACCGGTCCGCGGACATGGTCACCGCCATCAGCGCGGTTGCGGCTGTGGTGGCAGCGGTGCGGCACCGGGCAGCGGGGCGGGCGTGGAGCGTCCGGAATTCGGCGGCGGCACCGGAGCCTGGCCGTTGATCAGGATCTCGCCCTTCGCCGATCCGGTGATCGGTGCGAAACCCTCACGGTCGGTGCCCTTTCCGAGCATGCAGTCCAATTTGCGGCTGCCCGCCAGCCAGCTGCGCGCGTCGAGGTAGTCGAAGAACAGCGTCAGCGTCTTATTGCGCACCGCGTCGGGTGAGCCGAGGTAGTCGTTGGCCGCCCTGGCGCACTCGTCCTCCATGAACTTGTCCTGGTCGTCCTTGGCGGGCGGGCCACCGGAAAAGTGCTGGCCGAGATCGACGGTGGACACGATCTCGACGGCATGCGCCTGCGCGCAGTCCACCGGATCGGTGGGCAGGTTCTGATTGATACCCAGGCAGGTGCCGGGCTCGAAGACCTTCGACTGATCGTGCTCGGTAGCGGCGCCGGTGGTCGGCAGCGGAGTGCCGGTGCTACCGGAGAACTGGAGTCCGCAGCGCAGTGTTCGATCGCCGTGCTTCCACCCGTCCGGACTCGGGTACATCAGGCCGACGACATAGCGGCCGCGCGGATCGAACTTGCCGTTCAGGTACTGGTCGACGGCCGGGGTGCAGTGCTCTTCCTTGAGTTCGGTCAGTCGCAGCGAGTCCGGAAAGCGTGAGCCTGGACCGAATTCCACGCCGGGATATTTGGCCATATCGACATCGGCCGCGACCTCGAACAGATGCTTGTTGGAGCAGGCGACCTTCACCAGATCACCGCGGTCCTGTTTGTTCCAGCTGAGGCAATCGCCCCTGGCCGCGGTGCCGAACTCCTTGTCCAAGGCGGTCTGGCCGGGTGAACCCGGATTGTGTGCCTCCAGACCCTTGTCGTTGTCGTAGCCGGTGATGAACAGACCGACCAGCGAGATGATGACGGCGCCGGCCGCCGCGGCGAGCAATACCCAACGCAGCTTCGGCGCGGACAGATGCAGCTTGCCGTCGGCGACGGCGTCGCGGTCGATGATCACCGACTGCGGGAACGATTCCGCCCGCGACGATTCGCCCGAGGGCGGCTCGGATTCGTGCGGGTCCATGGTCACATCATCAGCAGACATCGCGACCCATCATGTCAGCGTCTGATCGCTGGTGCCACGACCTGGTCGAATCGATTCGAAGCGCCCCGGTCGTACCTATGCGCGGTGCGTCATCCGCGGAACGCGGACAGGAACAAACCGGGCAACCGCGCCGGATTGGCGGTCGCGTAGAACTCGGTCAGCTTACGTCCCGTCGCGGCCGCGGTCGCATTGTCGACGAACCACGGCGGCTTCGGTGACAGCGCCAGTTCGCCGCGCAGCAGCGACCGCGGCGACGGCCGGAACGGTCCGCGCACCACCGTGCGCTCCACATCGTCGAGCAGGAAGGCGTTGTGCACCACGCCGATTCCGCTCTGCACGTCATCCAGGGTGTGGCCGGGGTATGCGCCCCAGGACGCGCGCGGGGCCAGGAAGGCCAGTGCGGTCCAGGCGTTCACCGCGATGGCGCCGTAGCGCAGCCGCTCGACGGCGCGCTCGAAGGCGCTGCCGAGCCGTTTGATGGTGTTCGGGTGCGCGATCACGTTGACACCGAGCGTCCCGATCACCTCGTCGTTCGCGAAATCGACCGCGCGCTGCAGGAATTCACCGCCGGTATGCGGCAGTTCGACCACGCCGAGCACCGGCGAGAAGTATTCGGTGCGCAGCAGCGGCGTTTCGGTCGACGGCAGATTTTCCACGAGCACGCGTCCGCGATCCGGCCCGAGCCGCTCGGCGTCCGGATACGAATCCAGTGCGGCGGCGACCCGATCGTCGCTGCCCGGGTAGTAGGCCCGCCGCTGTGGCGCGCGCTCGATCGCGTCCCGAAGCTCTGCGAGGAAACGGTCCTTCTGCGGCCACTCCGCACTCACCACCACCGCCTGGGTGGCGACGCAGTTGTAGCCGCCGTTGTGCAGTCGCTGGGTCGCGACGTGCTCGGCCTGGAAGCGCAGGTCGGCATCCTCCCATTCGCCGGGCACCACGATGGTCGGCGAGACGCCGCCGAGTTCGCTGGTGATCGGCTTGTCCAGCAGCGGCCGGCCCGCGGCCTTGCCGTCCGGACCCCAGACGATCGCGTCGTGGGTTCGCATACTGCCGGTCATGTGCACATGCGCGACGTCGCCGTGGTGCACCAGGTGCCCGCCCGTCTCCGCACCACCGGTCAGTATCCGCAGTACGCCGAGCTCGATCAGTGGTGCGAAGACCATCTCGTACACCGTGAACAGAGGGTCGGTGATCGGATTCAGTTTGAGTGCCACCACCCGGTTGTGGGCGTAGAGCTCGTACAGCACGTCCAGTGGGGGAATGGAGGTGATATTGCCCGCGCCGAGGACCGCGCCGACGCCGCCGGTCGCGGTGGGATCGAGCTGGGCGAGTCCGGCGCGTCGGCGGGCGGTATCGGCGTCGACGCCGGGACGCAGCCACACCTCGCCGTGAAAGCCGCTGAGCAGCAACCGGTCGTAGAAGTCGAGCGGCAGGATCGGCACCGCGACCCGTTCGCCGGGAGCCTCGGTCAACGTGACCCCGTCGAGCGGACTGCGCCCTTCCTCCAGCGCCGAGAGCGTGGCCGACAACGCGGCGGTGGCCTGCAGCAGCGTCATCGGACCCGACATCCACTCCTCACCGACCAGCGGCGAGTCCGGATCCAGGCCCTTGATGGTGCGCGCGGCCCGCACCCATTCGTGGGAGAAGCGGCCGGTACGGGCGTGGATATCGTCGAGAAGTTCGCGGCGCCGCCGCAGCGGGGTGTGTGCCCACGTTTTCTCGCCCGCGACCAGATCGGCCACTGCGTTATCGATAGCGGTTTCGTCGAAAGTTGTGCCCACAAGCCAACTATGCGCGCGTTCATCCCGGCACGGTCCGCATCCTGGGATATCGGCGTGAAACAGCAATATCGCGACCATTAGGCTGGACACCCATGATCGACCTCCGATTCCTGCGGGACAACCCCGACGCGGTCCGCGCCTCGCAGCGCGCCCGCGGCGAAGACCCCGCCCTCGTCGACGCGCTGCTCGAGGCGGACGCGGCGCGCCGTGCGGCGGTGGCCAACGCCGATAACCTGCGCGCCGAGCACAAGGCGATGGGCAAGCTGATCGGCAAGGCGAAGCCGGAGGAACGGTCCGTCCTGCTGGAACGGGCGCAGGAGATGTCGGCGAAGGTCAAGGAGGCCGAGGCCGCGCAGCACGCCGCCGACGCCGATATGGACATTGCGCACCGTGCCATCTCGAACGTGATCCAGGAAGGCGCCCCGGCGGGCGGCGAGGACGATTACATCGTGCTCGAGACCATCGGCACGCCAAGGAAATTCGACTTCGAGCCCAAGGACCATGTGGAGCTCGGCGAATCGCTCGGTCTGTTCGATATGGAACGCGGCGCGAAGGTTTCGGGCGCGCGCTTCTACTTCATGACCGGTTACGGTGCGCTGCTGCAGCTGGGTCTGTTGCAACTCGCCGCGCAGAAGGCGGTGGCCAACGGGTTCACCATGATGATTCCGCCGGTGCTGGTGCGCCCGGAGATCATGGCCGGAACCGGATTCCTCGGCCAGCACAGCGCCGAGGTCTACCACCTCGAGGAAGACGAGCTGTACCTGGTCGGCACCTCTGAGGTGCCGCTGGCGGGCTACCACTCGGACGAGATCCTGGACCTGAGCGCCGGCCCGAAGCGCTATGCGGGCTGGTCGTCGTGTTTCCGGCGCGAGGCGGGCAGCTACGGCAAGGACACCCGCGGCATCATCCGGGTGCACCAATTCGACAAGGTCGAAATGTTCGTGTTCACCAAGCCCGAGGAGGCCGCGGCCGAGCACAAACGTCTCCTCGCCTGGGAGCAGGACATGCTCGCGGCCGTCGAGGTGCCTTATCGAATTATCGATGTCGCCGCGGGCGATCTGGGCAGTTCGGCGGCGCGCAAATTCGACTGCGAGGCTTGGGTGCCCACCCAGCAGACCTACCGCGAGCTCACCTCGACCTCGAACTGCACCACCTTCCAGGCTCGCCGCCTCGCCGTGCGCTATCGCGACGAGAACGGAAAGCCGCAGATCGCAGCCACTTTGAACGGAACGCTCGCGACCACCCGATGGATTGTGGCGATCCTGGAGAACAATCAGCAGGCCGACGGTTCTGTCCGGGTGCCCGCCGCGCTGGTACCGTTCGTCGGTACCGAGGTGCTGACACCACCGCGATAAATCACGTCGAAATAGCCCGTCCCACATTGCCTACAGGTAAATAGCTAGGGGTTCGCCATGCCGGATTCACAGGATGTGGCAACTGTCGGTAATTTCTATGTCTAGGCTATTCCCCGTGCGAGGAATCGGGTCTCGCGGCGATACCCGAACCCGGGTGCGGGCCGCGTCTGCGTTGGCGACGGCAATGGTCATGTCCCGGACCACCGGCGCCTTCTATGTCATGGGGGGCGCGCTCGGCCTGCTGATCACGGGAATCGCCCCGGGCAGCGAAGGCAATCGAGCACTGGTGGGTACCGCCGCCGCGGTGGCGCTGCTGCTCGGACTCAGCCTGCTCGGCTGGGGTCCGCGGTTGCCGCATGGGATTCACCATGGTTATGTCGCGATAGCGACGGTATTGGTGACAATCGCGGTATATGCGTTCCCGAATACCGTCGGCGCGATCAGTCTCGCCTCCTTCTATGTATTCGTGGCCTGTGATGCCGCATTGTTCTTCGCGTGGCCGCAGGCATTCGCGCACATAGCGTTCGCTATGGCCATGTGCCTGTGGGTGATGCCGATGCGGCCGGTGCATCCCACATTGCCGTGGTGGTCCGGGTTGATTCCGGCCGGTGTGACGTTCGGCGTCGGCGTGGTGGTCGGCATCCTGACCCGAATGGCGTCCGAGGCCGATATCGATGTGCTCACCGGACTGCTCAACCGGCGCGGTTTCGACCGGGCGCTGAACGGCGCGATCGAAACCGCCACTCGCACCGGTCAGGGGCTGGCGCTGGTGCTGGTCGACCTCGACCGCTTCCAGAAGATCAACGACCACCTCGGCCATCGGGCGGGCGATGCGGTGCTGCAGCGGGTCGCCGATACCTGGTCGAAATTGCTCGCTCCCGATCAGCGACTCGCTCGCTACGGCGGTGACGCCTTCGCACTGCTGCTGCCGAATACCACCGAGCAGGCGGCGATTCTGCTGACCGAGCAGTTGCGGGCATCGGTGACCACCGGCTGTTCGGCCGGTGTCACCTCCTGGCAGCCGGGTGAGTCGGGTTCGCTGCTGGTGAGCCGGGCCGATGTCGGTCTGTATCGGGCCAAGCAGGCGGGCCGCAACCGGACGGTGCTGGAGTCGTCGCGGCAGTTGCCGCTGGCGGTCGAGTTGCGCGAGGCGATCGACCGTGGCGCGCTCGATGTGCACTACCAGCCGATCGTCAGCCTGACCGAGGGCGGCGGTAAGGCGGTCGGTGTCGAGGCGCTGCTGCGCTGGTCGTCGAGTGCGCAGCCGGATGTCACCACCGAGGGACTGATCCGGATTGCCGAGGAATACGACCTCATCTCAGATCTGGACGAGCTGGTGTTGCGTCGGGCCTGCGCGGACGCGGCTCGCCTACAGGAGACCTTCGCGCAACTGGATCTGACGCTGAACGTCAATGTCAGCGGCCTGGAACTGGCCGAGACCGGTTATGCGGACCGCGTCGCCAATATCCTGGCGAGCACCGGCTGGCCAGCCGATCAACTGGTGCTCGAGGTGACCGAGAGCGAACTGGCGGCGGAATCTCAAACGGCCATCGGCAATCTGCACATCCTGCGCGAGCGTGGCGTCCGCATCGCGATCGACGACTTCGGTACGGGCTATTCCTCGCTGAGCCGCCTGGCCACCCTGCCCAGCGACATCCTCAAGGTCGACCAGTCCTTCGTCGCCGCGATCCGTTCGGACTCGCCCGCGCCGCCACTGCTCGGCGTGATCGCCGCACTGAGCAGCGCGCTGGACCTGCAGGTGATCGCCGAGGGCGTGGAGACCGAATACCAGGCCGCGGTGCTGACCGAACTCGGCTTCGCATTGGCACAGGGCTATCACTACAGCGATTCGCATCCGGTCTCGGAGCTGATCACCGATCTGAACGAGCATCAGGGGCGGGTCGGCCCCGGGCTCAACGATCGGGAACTCGGCGATGGGGACCTGCATGCCGCCAACGGGTGGTTGCCGCTCGGCTGAGTGCGTCCGGAAAATCGCTTGACGCGCTCGGGGGCGGGTCGTCAGGCTGACGGTATGCGTTTGCTTATCTACGGTTATTGATTCGATAGGTCGCGGACCGGCGGGATCGATGTGCGCGCGCTTACGGTGCGGGCGGTGCTCTTCAAGGGCATCGGTGATCTCATTCCGCTATATGCGCTGTACGCGGTGCTGTTCGCCGATCATGGTTTGAGCACCGGGCAGATCTCTTCGCTGCTGGCGATGTGGTCGGTGACCGCCTTCCTGCTCGAGGTGCCATCGGGTGCCTGGGCCGATACGGTGTCGCGGCGTGGGCTGCTCGTAACGAGCGGTGTGCTGCTGACCGCTGGTTTCGCGTGCTGGACAGTGCAGCCGACCTATCTGGGTTTCGCGGTCGGTTTTGTGCTGTGGGGCACCTCGGGCGCGCTGGTGTCGGGGACGTTCGAGGCATTGCTCTACGACGAACTCGTCGCCCGGAACGAGCAGCGGGCGTATCCGCGCATCATCGGTTATGCCAGGGCGGCATCGGAAGCCGCGATCGTGATCGCAATCCTCGCCGCCACGCCGTTGTATATCTGGGGCGGCTACCCGTTGCTCGGCTGGTGCAGTGTCGCGTTCGCGGCGGTGCACACTCTGGTCGGGCTGTCGTTGCCGAGCGCGCCGAAGGCTGTATCGGCCGCGGCGGTAGAGGATCTGGATGATTCGGCCGACTCGTCCGGGATATCGCGAACAGCCGTTGCCCCGGCCGGGGAGTCGGTCGGCGCCGTGGTGCTCGAGCCGGGTGCGTCCAGGCTCGTGGATGGTGACATCGGACCCTCCGGACCTCATGCTCGCCGCTCTGCGGACAGTGAAAGCCCGGGGCGGGACACTGCCGATATGGCTGCCTCGATATCGACGGAATCGCGGCCGTTCGCGACGTATCTGAACATGCTGCGCACTGGTGTCGGTGAGGCGATTCGAGTGCGGACCGTGCGCAACGGGGTGGCGCTGGTGGCGCTGCTGTCCGGGGTTACCGCATTCGACGAGTACTTCGCATTGCTCGCCGCGGAGGTCGGAGTGGCGACCGCGGTGGTGCCGGTGTTGGTCGGTATTACGGTGATCGGTTCGCTGGTGGGTTCGGTTTTGGCCGGGCGCACCGAGGGAATGTCGGCGCGCATCATGGCGATCGCGGTGGGGCTGGGTGGCCTGCTGTTCATCGGCGGCGCAGTGGTCGCCGGTCTCGCCGTCCGCTGGCCGGGCGCGGTGTATGTGCTTGCGGGCGTGGGTTTTACGGCGATCGGCGCGTCCTACGGCATCGTCTACAACGCCGGTGTCGTGGCGGGGGCTCGATTGCAGGATGCGATCGAAGGCCCGGCACGTGCGACGGTCACTTCTGTGTCCGGACTCGCCTCGGAGGCTGTCGCGCTGGCGGTATTCGGTTTCGCCGCGGTCGCGACGCTGTGGCTGTCGATGTCGACAACGGTCGCGCTGCTGGGTGCATCCATGCTCGCGATAGCCCTGCTGATTCCTTCCTCGCTACCGCGTCGGAAGTCCGATTCGTAGGTATCTTCGCGTAACACCGCTGCCGATGGGCGGCACCATCACCCGTTCGTCAGCTGAGCCTTGATTCGATGAGATGGGTCGCGGTCAGCAGAAACTGATCGGTGGAGCGGTCGATCAGCGTGTCGCGGGATATCGCGAGGGTGCCCGCCAGCCAGCTGTTGGTGGTCTCCCATAGCCCGCCGAGCAGGTGGGTAGCGGAGAATTCCGCTTGGTCACCGGCACTTTCGACGATGTCGGCACCGATCTCCTCGGCGCAGACCGCCATCATGATGCCCGCGAACGAGCGCATCACCTCGGCCCGGCGCATGAGCAGCGGCGGATTCAGTTGCGCCTCGACGGTCACGATGCGGGCCTTGCGTGGATCGTCGGCGATCAGGTCGACGGCCGCGGCGATGGCTGCTCGGGTCTTGGCGCGGATGTCGGCATCGGTCCCCATGAATGCGGTGACCGCGGCTTGGCCGATCTCGTCGACGATGCGCTCGAATAACTCGCTGAACACGGTGTCGAGGTCGCTGAAGCTCTCGTAGTAATAGCGCTCGGAGAGTTTGGCCTGGGTGCACAGTCCGGAGACGGTGAGCTTGGCGAATCCCGAGGTCCCGATGATTTCCTGCGCGGCGTCCAGCAGTGCGGCGCGGCGGCGGGCGCGGCGCTGTTCGATCGGTATGCCGCCGTAGGACCGCGAGGTAGTAGCCATTGCGCTCCATTCTGGCATAGATCCTTGCCAGATATTCGAATTTGTGAGACGGTCTTGTCAGAATGTGCTCGGCCCGGGCGCGAACCTCTCTTGCGATGGGTGAAATGCAATGACGCATGACAACCAGCTCCTGCCCACTCCGCCGCTGTTCACGGAGTTCCCGTTCCGGTACGCGGTGCCGGTGCTGGCGCCCGGCGATCTGCGTTGCACCGCGGCGCAGCGGGATTCGTTCCGCCGGTTCACGCAGGTCGGGGATCCGCTCGCGGACGATGTGGTCGCGATGTTCAAGCGGCTGCCCGTCGGCGAGGGGCGGCGGATGTTCGAGATGGCCGTGGAGCGCGGTATCGATGCGGTGCCGGATGCGCCCGCCGAGTTGACGGCATTCTTCGGTCGGGTCGAGACGGACCCGTACTGGCTGGACCGTACCAAGATCGACCGCGGTGCCCGGGTCGTGGAACGCACCGGCGTCTGGGGTGGCATCGCGATGGGCATGTTCGCGCTGATGGGCGGCTATCTGGCCTCCCGCGCGGACAAGACCCTGGTCGGCACCGGCGACCTCGACGCCATGGCACCGCGCCGCGTGGCCGAAACCACCCAGTGGTGGCTGGATGTCACGACTCCCGGTGGGCTGCAACGCAATCAGGTCGGCTACAAGAGTGTGCTGCGGGTGCGGCTGATGCACGCGCTGGTCCGGGCGGGTATGAATCGACGTCCCGATTGGGATTACGAAGCCTGGGACCATCCGGTGAATCAGGTCCTCACCGTCGGCACGCTCGGGCTGTTCTCGATGGCGAATCTGGTTGGCGCACAGGCGCTCGGACTGCGTTTCTCGGCGCAGGAGAAGGATGCCGTATTCCAGCTCTGGCGCTACGTCGGCTTCCTGCTCGGCATCGACGCCGAAATCCTGCCGACCAATGAAACCGATACCTGGCGCGCTTTCTGGATCCTCGCCGATACCGAATTCATCCCGGACGAGGACTCCCGCCGCTTGGCGCAGGCCCTGGTCCCGGCCGCGGGCGGCCTGTTCATCGGCACCGACACCGCAGCTCAGCGCGTTATCCGCCGGGTGATCACCAGTTATATGGTCGCCTACAGCCGAATCGTCCTCGGCCCGACCAACTCCGATTTCCTCGGCCTGGAGAACAGCAAATTCTTCCAGAGCGCCGTCATGGCCACCGCCGTAGTCAACGGCGCGTTGGAAGTGCCCCGCCAGCTCATCCCCGGCGCCACCCGCTTCCAAGAACGACTCGGTGCCCGCATTCGCGCCCGCCTGGTCAGTGGCTCCATCGCCCGCAATGGCGGCGACCGCACCTACGCTCGTCACGACACCTACGCCGCCCGCACCACCCTGCGCGCCGGGTAACCGATGGCCTGTGCGCTAGGTGGTCGGCCTGCGGCTCGTTCTGACCGATGCCGCCGTGGCATCACCGCGAGCTCTCGCGTGACCTTCGGTGGATGGCCGCGGTCAGTGCTTGGCCACGAGTCGCCCTGACAGTGGCGGCTGCCAGCTCGCTCGAAGCACTCTGCACGCAGCGATGCAGCCGGATGACGGCGCATATCGTGTGATTGCCTCGCATAGGTTGCGCGGTAGTTGTCAACCTGCCTGGGACAGGTGTGCGTTGATTCCTTGCTGGTGGGTGTCGTCGGCGCTGGAACCGTTCGGGGTGGGCGGTCTAGTACCGGTCCATGGTTGTTTGCCGCTGCCGGTGGACTTCGGTGGCGGTGTTGTGGTGGACCGTGGCTGGGGTGTGCGGCCCAGGCCGGTGTGGCGGTGCTCGGTGGCGTAGCGGTGCAGGAAGCCGCAGGGCCAGTGGGCGGCGGAGTGCGGCGGCGGCCCGGGCTGTTGCCGCGGTGGGCGTGCACGAACGTCGCTTGCTGGTAGGTCGGTGCCATCGGTGCGCTCCGGATCATGCAGGCTCGCGGGCGTGATCCGCGTCCGAGCGCTCGTATTGCCGCTCGGCTGGTTGGGGGCGGCGCTGTTGGTGGCTGCCGGTGGTCGACTCGGCCGATGGTGCAGCCGTCAGAAGCATCGGACGAACATTCCCTTGGCCGACGTGCATCGAGGGTGACCGGCCATTCCGGGGCGAATTCGGGGCTGCGATCTCCAGCGAACGGGTGTCTGATCCGGCCGGTGCGGGGTCGCGGTGCTGGTCGCGGTCGGGGGATGCGGGGGTGGCGGTACGGTGCGGGGATGGTGGCGCGGGCGAAGGTTGGGTTGGCCTTCGGGTTCAGCATCGGGGTGGGGGTGGCGGTGCAGGGCCGGATCAATGGGGCGTTGGGAGTGCGGTTGCGGGATGGGATCGCGGCTGCCTGTATCAGCTTCGGCCTCGGTCTGGTGGTGTTGCTGATCGCGTTCGCGGTCAGTCGGCGATTGCGGGACGGGCTGGTGCGGGTGCGGCGGGCGGTGGCCGCTGGTGAGTTGCGGCCGGTGCAGTTGTTCGGTGGGCTCTGTGGTGCGTTCTTCGTTGCGTGCCAAGGACTTACCGTTGCGGCGATCGGCGTCACGGCCTTCACCGTCGCCACGGTCGGCGGTCAACTGCTGAGCAGTCTGGTGGTGGACCGGCTCGGATTAGCGCCGAACGGCCGTACCCCGGTCACGGTTTCGCGTGTCGGGGGGGCCGCGCTGGCCATGGTCGCGGTGGTCCTCGCCGCGGCGGGAAGGTCCGGTGCGCCGGTCGGTTCCGCGGCGGTGCCCGAATGGCTGCGCACCGGCCCAACCGCTGCGCTGATCCTCTTGCCCGCGCTCGCCGGAATCGGGCTGGCTTGGCAGCAGGCGGTCAACGGTCGCGTCGGCGCGGTCGGCGGCGCGTTCTCCGCCACCCTCGTGAACTTCGGCGTCGGCACGGCTGCCTTGTTCGCCATCGAGGCCTGGATCTTGGTCGGCACCGGCTGGCCGTCCGAATTCCCCAGTGAGCCATGGCTCTATCTGGGCGGACTCATCGGCGTCGCCTTCATCGCCCTTGCCGCCGTCACCGTGCGCTGGATCGGCGTTCTGCTGCTCGGCCTGACCTCGGTAGCAGGCCAACTCCTGGCCTCGATCACCCTGGACCTCCTCACCCCAACCGGTGCCGGACTGTCACCAACCGCCGTAATCGGCTGCGCCTTGACCTTCATCGCGGTCGTCGTCGCCACTCGTTCGCGAGGCTGACCCCCGCATCCGCGCTCCACGTTCCGGCAGGCAGTCCCTGCCTGCAGTTCCGGTAATCGAGGTGTCGATGTCTAGGCAAACGCTTGCCAGGCCGATCCCAGTGTCTCGCCCGGCGATTTCGACATGCTCAGTTGCCGACGCGTATTGCGAAGCCTGCGGGACAGGCTCAGTCGACACGCCGATGTGCGCGCACGACCGAGCGCGTGGGCCGATCTCAGCGTCCGCGCTCCGGCACCGAGGGGCTGTCCCACGCTCCGGGTCATCGACGCGTCGATAAGCGAGCTGCGTTCATGCGCGCACGAGGGCGACCCCAGCATCCTGAGGCCGTCTTGTATGCGGATGGTCTCCCGGCACCGGGTCAGTTCGGTTGTCGCACTTGCGTGTTCGCGGTGAGGCCTAGCGCGAGGGCATATGCGAACAGTGGTCACCCAGCGACGTCACCGCAATGGTCGCCTAGACGTCTACCTCGCGACGGCCGGATTCGTTCTGTCAGCTGCTGCCGAACCAGCCCGGGGGGAAGAACCACTGGCTCGAACCGCCGCCGTAGCCGCACTCGTCGCCAAAACCGCCCCACGGGTTGCCGTAGCCTCCGCCCCACGGATTGCCTTTCCATGGTTTGCCATGGCCGTTCCACGGTTTGCCGTCGTCGGTCCACTGGTTGCCGTAGCCGGAGTCGAAATCGTAGTCGCAATCGGTCTGCACTACACCGGGTCGAGGCGTCGGCGCTGCCATAGCGGGAGCCGCCACTGCAATCATCGGAACCGTCATTGCCGCTCCAATGAGTGCGGCCTCACCGAGTAGTCGGCGCGTGGCGTTGCCGCGCGCTTTATTGGTGCTCATGATGCCTTCTTCCGGCGAGTCGTCGCGCGGATCTGACTCGCCGATCATCGAGTTACGAAATTCCCCGACGCTCCCGATTCTAGGAGCGCGCGGTAGGTCCCACCAGCACGTCAGCGCCCGAATTGCCTCGAATTTCAAAACCGACCGACAGTCGGCACAATACCCCGGAGCGGGGTTCAGACGAGCTTGCGCGAGCGCAGCTCATGCCCCTTGGAGGTTTTGCACCGGCCCGATTCCAGGTCCCACTGCCACCCATGCAAATTGCAGGTGAGGTTATTTCCTTCGACCACGCCGAATTTCGACAGATCCGCCTTCAGGTGTGGGCAGCGGCGCTGGATTTCCCAGCCGGCCAATTCCGTTGAGGCGGAATCGTCGTGCGCCTCGGCGAACCAGCCGTCCGCGTAGGCGATCCGCTCATCGGTGAGGCATTTGAAGAAGGTGTACAGGAATTCGTTGTAGCCGCCGATGCGCCAGGCCTGGAATCGGGTGGACAGGAAAATGGTGTTCACCCAGTCCGGCTCCTCCTCGCGCAGCACGGTGCGCACCAGTTCCGGCGGGATCCGGAAGCCGTACCGGTACTTGCCTTCACCCTCTACCGGCCCGCGCACCACCCGCTCGGGGAAGTCAAGCACCACGGTTTCGTCACCGATGACCAGCCCGACCGGATAGCCGATCCCGTCGCAGATCAGATCGCTCTGCTTCATGATCGGCTCGAACAGCGCCTGCAGCGGTTCAAGCAGTCGCTCGTCACCAGTTGCCCACGCAGCCTTTTCGGCCGCCAGCACGGGCGCGAAACGCTGTGCCATCAACTCGATGTATTCGGCCTTGTTGTCATAAATCAGGCCCGGCTCGAACGGATGGGTCAGCGAGAGTTCCGCACCGTGCACGTCGGCGACCGAACCCGGAATCATCAGAATTCCGCCCTCGTTGCCATGGATCTGCATCTGTTCCAGGAACACCATCTGGTCCGGGAAGATATTGCCCTCGTCGCCGCGATCGTCATTGAGGTAGCGCAACTCGTCGTCGAGGAATACCGGCGGACCGGCCGAGGGCACCACCCAGGTGGCGCCGACCTGCTCGATATAGCTGCGCGCCCGGTCCATTCCGCGCTGACGCTTCTGCTTACCGAAATTCGACTTGGTCCGCGAAGGAATGTCGTAGACCATCGGATACCAGATCGCGCCCGAGTACTGCAGCAGGTGGATATCGATGTGCCCGAATGCGTCGTGCAGCACATCCATATCCACCGGACGGGCATCGTTCATATTGAAACAGGTGGTCTCGCCGTCGGAGACGACCAGCCCGGAGTCGCCGATCGGTCCGTCGGCGGGTGCGCGCAGCGCGATGATCATGATGTCGATCTCGCCGCCCGGTCCGGCCACCCGGTGTTTCACCGAATCCTCGGTCTCGAAGAACTTGTGGAAGCCGAGCTTCTCCAGTTCCCGCTTCAGATCCGGCACCGGGTAGTCCGGCAGCAGCACGGTCGCGTCCTTGTTGACGTGCTTCGCCAGGTGCGCCGCGTCGAAGTGGTCGCGGTGCAGATGCGAGACGTACAGGAAATCGCAATTGCCCAGCTCGTCCCAGTCCAGCTGGGTGTTGTCCGGAAACGGGAACCACGAACCGAAGTACGCGGGATTGACCCAGGGATCGCAAAGGATCGACCCGGCCGCGGTGCGGATATGGAATCCGGCGTGTCCGACGCTGGTGATCTGCACGAGCTGTTCCTCCTGACCGTTACCAGCCATCAAGGGTAGTGGTTAGGCAGAAACGTCGCCGATGCAGTAGCCCTCGTTGCCCGCGGTCAGGGTGAAGGTTCGGGTCTGCGTCACACCCGAGGAGTTCGTGACCGGAACATCGACGGTGACGTAGCCCGCGCGCAGCCGCTCCGAGCGGATCTCCTGATCGGTGAATTTCGTGGTTCCGGTGAGCCTGCCCGGGTTGTTGGCCAGCGGCGGAGCTGTCGGACTTCCGGTTCCGCTGGGGTCCCAGTTCGCCGGGCTCGCCTTGCAGACCAGTGGGTAGGTGCCCTCTTTATCGGCGGGATCCAGCGGGGTGCCGACGAAGCGGGACAAATAGCGCCGCACGGTATGCCTGGCGTCGGCCTCGTTGGGTCCGGCGTCGGCGCCGTCCTGCGCGACCCATGGGCAGACGATATGGGACGAATTCTTCGTGGCCGCCACGACTTCGTCCCGATCGAAGGCGACGGTCGTGCCCGCGTTCTGCCAGGTGACGGTGTTCTGGGTGGCGGTCGCGGGTTGTGCGAGGGCGCTGAGGATGGCCTTCTGCTCGGTGGCCATATCGGCCACATTGCCCGGCGCCAGCATCCAGCACTTGGACCGTAATTCGGCGGGCGTCGAGCCCGCCAGGACGGCCCCGAAGCGCGCCGCGACATCCGTCGCGCCGGGCAGGCCGGGGACCGCGCCGACCGGCACCGCGAACGCCTGCGCCACGACCATAGGAGTTGTGGTCGGAACCGCGGCGGCTTGCGTGGTGGCAGTCGGCGCCGATGTTTGCTCCGGCTCGTCGCCGGGAATGCCGGATACGGAATCACAGCCGGTGAGCAGGACGGCGCCGGTCAGCACCAGACCACCCATGATGGCCACCAGCCCTCTCCGGTCGCGTTCGCGCGGGTCCTTCCAGTCGCGTTCACGCGGTATCGGGCGGGCGCGTTCCACTTCGAGGGTCCTCTTTCATAGACGTTGAGCGACGGGTCAGACGCGCGCAGTCGCGGCGGCTCTGCCGGATGGGACAGTCAGCGACTACGCTAGCGGAATTGTGGAACCCGTCTACCGGACGATAATCGGGCTTGCCCGTACCGTCTTCTTTGTCGAAGGTTTGAAGTTCAGCGTCAAGGGCGCTGAACATATTCCGGCGCGCGGTGGTGCCGTCCTCGCGGTGAACCACACCGGCTACATGGACTTCACCTACGCGGGCCTGCCGGTGCGCACCCCCAAGCGGTACATCCGCTTCATGGCCAAGAAGGAGGTGTTCGACAACAACATCTCCGGCCCGATCATGCGGGCGCTCAAGCACATTCCGGTCGATCGGTCCGCGGGGGCCGACTCGTACCAGGCGGCACTCGAATACCTCCGCAAGGGCGAGTTGGTCGGCGTCTACCCGGAGGCGACCATCAGCCGCAGCTTCGAGATCAAGGCCTTCAAATCCGGTGCCGCGCGCATGGCGATCGAATCGGACGTGCCGATCATCCCGATTGTCATCTGGGGCGCCCAACGCGTATGGACCAAGGGCTTCCCGAAGCGTCTGGGCCGCACCAATACTCCGATCTCCATTGCCGTCGGCGCACCGATCCAGCCCTATGAGCCCGCCGCCGAACTCACCGCCCAACTCCGCAGCACGATGCAGGCCATGCTGCTGGATCTGCAGAAGGACTACGTGCACGAACCCGGCGCGTATTGGGTACCGGCACGTTTGGGCGGCAGTGCGCCTACCCTCGAAGAAGCTGATGCCATGGATGCCGCCGAAGCCGAGGAGAAGGCGGCGCGCCGGGCAGGCGAGGATTCGTTGTAGGGGAAACTATGTCGCGGGAACCGGTCTATGACATTCTCACCGCTTTGGTTCGCACGATGTTCGCGGTGCAGGGTCTGCGCATCGACATCACCGGCCAGGACCGGATCCCGCGCACCGGCGGCGGCGTACTCGCCGTGAATCACACCGCCTACCTGGACTTCATGGAGGTCGGGCTGGTCGGGCGCAAATCGCGGCGCAATGTCCGCTACATGATGAAGGCCGAACTCGAGCACGGCATCGTCGGCTTTCTCATGAAGCACTGCAAGGCAATCGGCGTCGATCGCGCTGCCGGAGCGGCGTCGTTCCGACGTGCCGTCGAGGCGTTGCGGGACGGTGAACTGGTTGTGGTCTATCCGGAAGCGACCATCAGCCGCAGCTTCGAACTCAAAGAATTCAAATCCGGTGCGGCCCGCATGGCGATCGACGCGGACGTGCCGGTCATTCCGATCGTCATCTGGGGCGCGCATCGCATCTGGACCAAGGGTTTCCCGAAAAAACTCGGCCGCCATCGTTTCCCGATCAATATCCGCATCGGCGATCCGATCCCGCCCGCCGAATCGACCGACAACCTGACCGCCGAAATCCGTACGCGGATGGGCGAATTACTCGAACAGGCGCAAACGGGCTACCCGATGCCCGAGGGTGCGCCTTGGGTTCCGGCCCGGCTCGGCGGCAGTGCGCCCACTCTCGCCGAGGCCGCGGTGCTCGAGCGGGAAGAGCTGGCCCGACGTCGCGCTGCGGCACAGCGCAAAACTCGCTGAGTTCGTCAGGCAGACCGGCACGGGGTCGGTGCGGGCAGCCGCCCCTGGAAGAACTTGGCGGGTGGCACGCCCATCAGCGCTTTGAAGTCCGCCGACATGTGGGATTGGTCGTAGTAGCCGTGGACGGTTGCGACGTCGGCCCATGAAACCTCTGTGTTGCTCGCATCGACGAGGATCCGGCGGACGCGGCCGATCCTGGCGAAATGCTTTGGGGAGATACCGATTCCGTTGGTGAACAGGTTGCGTAGTTGACGTTCGCTGACGGCGAGGTGGGTGGCGAGGTCGTGGACCGTTGGCGCTGCGGATATAGCGGCTACCGCATCGCGGAGAAGTTCGCGGTGCGCGCGCTGTGTCGCGTCTTCGGAGATGCGTTGCGGGATAACCTCTTCCAGAAAAGGCAGGACCTCTTCCGTTGGCAGCGTGGCGAGTTCGTTCGCCAATTCGGCGGCGACGCCGGGGACATCGGCGAGGCGGACGACACGACCGGCGAGCTCGGCGGCGGGGACGCCGAGCAGTTGACGGGTTGCGCCAGGGGCCAGGCGCAGGCGGGCGCAGCCAGCGGGTTTATCGGCATTGGAGTACGAAGCGCGGGTCTGCGGGCCGAGGACCAATGCGTCGGGGCGGTCGGCAGCACGCAGCACGATCGTGGTCCCGGCATGCGGCACATGTGTGAACGGCAGGGACGCATCGGAGGCGGTGGGGAACCGTCCCAGCTCGGTGATCCACGGACGCAGTGATTCCGGTGCGGGCACCGTGGCTTCGATCAGGTCTACCTGCATCACCCGACCCACTGTAAGCACCTCACAGCCGGATGCAGCGCCCGAAGCCGTGCCGAAATTTCCTATCGAACCAGGTGGCGTCGGCGGCACGCTCTCTTCATGATCGTCATCACCGGTGCCACGGGCACCATCGGCAGTGAAATCGTCCGTCAGCTGGCCGCCCGTGGGGTGCGGGTCCGCGCGGTGACGCGGAATCCGCAGCGGGTGCCCGCCGGGATCGAGGTGGTCCGGGGCGATTACCACGACCCCGACTCGATGGCCGCCGCGATGACCGGCGCTGACGCGGCTTTCCTCGTCGGTGTCCTCGGCCCCGACGACGCCGAAACCGATCGCGAGCTGGTCCGCACGGCTCGCGACGCGGGCGTGCGCCGGATCGTCAAACTTTCCGCCATCGGCACCGGCGATCCGGAACTCGGCCGTGTCGGCACCTGGCATATGACCGGCGAGCAGGCCGCCCGAGAAAGCGGTCTCGAATGGACGATCCTGCGTCCGACCAGCTTCGCCTCCAACACGTTGAGCTGGGCCGATCCCATCCGATCCGGCCGGCCCGTGCCGAATCTCACCGGTACCGGCAGCCAGGGCGTCATCGATCCACGTGACGTCGCCGCAGTCGCCGCCGAGACTTTGCTGACACCCGGCCACTCCGGACGCATCTACACTCTCACCGGTCCGGCGCTGCTCACCTGCACCGACCAGGTCGCCACACTGGCGGCGGTCCTCGGTCAGCCGCTCGATGTGGTCGACGTGCCGGAAGACGTTGCGCGCGAACACATGATCTCGTCAGGCATGTCCCCGGAATTCGCCGACGGAGCACTGGCCGGCCAGGCCTATGTCCGCGCAGGCGGCAACGCAACGCTCACCGACGACGTCAAGCAAGTCCTAGGCCGCGCACCACGCAGTTACGCGGAATGGGCCGCCGACCACGCCTCCTTCTTTGCAGCGCTCGCCGACCACAGCGCTCCTTGATGCGCCAACGTCGAATATCCGATTTTCATTTGGGCGCGATGACGGACTACAGTTTTGGACGCACGCCGTTGCGACCCTCCCGGGCCCAACGAAGCGCATGCGGATGTAGCGCAGCTGGTAGCGCATCACCTTGCCAAGGTGAGGGTCGCGGGTTCGAATCCCGTCATCCGCTCCACGAAAACACCAGGTCAGTAGCATGAGCTACCCTGGTGCAGACGTTTTGTCACCACCTGTGTCACCACATCACCACTTGCGGTCACGACAGCTTCTCAGGGCACCCATCGGCTCTGGAGGCTTCATGCTCACACCCCGCCCGCGACCCCGTAGCAACGGCTCGATCGCCTGGCAGGTTCCCTTCCACTACTACGACGAGACCGGTCGTCGACGCTCGACCTCGGAGACCTTCGACGATTTCGAGGCCGCGGCGCGCTGGTGTGAGCTGGCCGAGGTGGTCGGGGTCGCCGAGGCGCGCAGGATCCGCGAGATCCAGCTCGGCAGTGCGGTCGGCTGCATGACGCTGGTGCAGTGATTGCGCAAGTACACCGCGCGCCTGACCGGTATCGAGGAACGCACCCGCGCCGACTGCCTGCGCTACATCGACGTCGATATCGAACCGTTCATGGGCTCCTCGCTGCCGCGGACATACCGCGGGCAGCTCAGTCCGATGCACACCGATCGCCAGGTCGAACAGAGCACGGCCGCTGCCGACTTGGTCGTCCCACAACATCAGCCGACTGTCAGATAGTTCATCTGACAGTCCCAACATCCCGCCGTCCGCCGAGGACTAAAGATGGACCGAGCGCGACGTTTCGCCTTCACGCCGTGAACTACGACGCCACTTGCACGGTGGTATCCGCGCGGCTTCGTCCGGCTCATATCCATCCTCGCAAGGTTCTGACCGCCGATAAGCGGGCGCTGTGTGCGGTATCAGCAACCGATCAGGGCAGGCTGCGCGGCGGATTGTCCTCGTCCTCGATGCGCTGCCGAATCGTCTGCACCGTGCGGTCTTTCGGGATGCGCTGCGGCCAGCAGAGAGCTGCGATGAACACCGTTAGCGGCAGGCCGAACACGATCGCCAACCCGAGCGCGATCATCGGTGCACCCCGCCGAGCACGGACCAGCGAGCGAAAGACTCACGCGGGCACGCGCATTCGACATCGGCGAAGCCCATCAGTCGATTCAGGGTTTGCGCGTCCAGATGCGCCGACGACGGCAACAGCACCACGTCGACACCGAGCCCGGCAGCCTGTTCGACCAGACCGAGCACCGAACCCGCATCGGCCCAATGCAGCACATACCCCAACCGCCGCGCCAAACGGCGAATCTGGCCCGCGTCCCATTCCGACGTCGGTGATGTCGGGTCTAACCATGCGAGCGCTTCCATTTCCCCTGCGCCTTCCGCTGTCCGGTTGGTAGGCACCCACCGCCGAGGCAAGGCAGTACACCCGGCGGCGGGGCTGAAATAGACGCTAGGCGTGGGTTTTTCGACCCATAACTGTCTTGCCGTCTACAACCGTCTACATCGGAGGACAACGCACGGTTACCGTTGGACTCATGTACCCCAGCGGGGAGAACGTCACGGGTGAGCGTCTGCGCACTGCGCGTGAAGCGGCGGGGCTCAGCCTTTCCGCTCTGGCCGCGCGCACGCACTACAGCAAGGCTCTGCTCGGACTACTGGAGACCGGGCAGCGCCAGGTCAGACCCGAGCACGTTCGCGCCTACGCCGATGCCCTGGGGATCGGATCGGCACTGTTTGTCGAACCGGCGGATGGTGAGCAGGCGGCGGCGGAGTGGATTCACCGGGTCGCGGCATCGGATATGGGCGGGGACACCTTGGATCGTCTGGAGTCGGCGGTGGACGACTTGGCGGCGGGCTACCCGACCACTCCGCCAGGGGAACTGCTCGTGCGGATACGACAGCATCTGGGCTACGCCGGACGCTTGATGGACAGCCGCAAGACTTTGACGCAGCACCGCCGGTTGCTCGTCACGGTCGGCTGGCTGTCGCTGTTGGCCAGCACATGCCATATCGACCTGGGCGAAACCTCCGCCGCAGCGGCACGAGGACACCTGGCGTGGAGGCTGGCCGACGAAGCAGGACATCCAGAGATCGCGGCATGGTGCCTGGAAACACGAGCATGGCAGCAACTAATGGGCGGGGAATTCGTAGCGGCGGCGGAGCTGTCCCGCGCTGCGCAGTCTCTTGCCCCGCATGGCAGTTCGGCGTTCATCCAAGCCACGGCCCAGGAGGGCCGCGCGCTGGCACGACTCGGGGACAGTAAAGGCACGTACGGTGCGCTGCGGCGCGTCGCCCTGGTGGTGTCCGGGCTGAGCACGCCTGACCGGCCGGAGCATCACTACCGCTACGACCCGGCGAAATCGGATGCCTACGTGGCGACGACGCTGGCATGGCTCGGCGATCCAGCGGCGGAGTCGTACGCGCGGCATGTCTTGGCGGATCTTGCGAGCGCCGAGGATGTCCGACCGCGCCGGGTCGCGATGGCCAACCTGGACTTGGGTCTGGCGCTCGTTGCCGCCGACAAGCCAGACGAAGCGGCACACGTTGCTCTGGCAGCGGTGGAATCAGGGCGACTGGTCCCGTCGCACTACTGGCATGTGACCGAGGTGGTCGCGGGAATAGAGGGCCGGGGTGCGCCCGCGGCCACGGTGCGCGAAGCGTTCCACGACACTTACCAGGCGTAGCGGCTCGGAATGTTACGCATCATGTTGCCGAACGGGTCGGCTATGCACAGCTCAGGGGCTGGTTTCGCGTTTCCGACCTCTGGCAGCTGCGTCGACACTCTCTACATCATCGAGGTCGACGGCTCGAACCTGCAGTACCACAGCTCGATCAGTCGAGATCGACCCGAGCCTTCCCGGTGGGCTCCGACATCGCGCACCGTCATCGCGCCGGCCCCACGATCGAGTAGGTCACTACCCTAGCGGCTCCGAATCTCCACAAACAGACTGTTCCGTATCTGATGCTCGACACAACGACCGAAAGGACAGCCATGAACAAGATCGCCACCACCCTCGCCACCTGTCTCCTCGCGGTCGGCGCCAGCGCCGCCCTCGTCACCGGCATCGCCGCGGCCAACCCCGGCGGCACCTACATCGGCAACTACGCCACCCTGTCCGCCTGCCAGGCCGACGGCCAGTCACCCAGCACCGGAGGCACCCACTACGTCTGCGAGCTGCAGGCCGACGGCACCTACGACCTGTATACCGGCGTCCCCGCCTGACCCGGTCCACGACCAGGCGCTCAACACGCCATCCCGTTCGGGGGCACCGTAGTTTCCGCCGAAAATCCAACGATGTTCGGCGTAGCCGCTGATCAGACCAGATAGAAGGTCTGCGCTGGCCGCTCGCATCAGCTGCGAGAGAGTCGCATCCAATGCGAACTCGCGGGGTGTCGTGTCCGCAGACCTTCGTTTCCGATCCAGTGTCGGCAGGTGCTGCCGAGGGGTGTCGGTCCGGATCCGTGATATATCCGTTGCCCGATCTGCAGGGGCAACGGACCTACAGACAGACGCCGGGCCCGGTCAGCGCTCGACCTGCTCGGCGAGGCATTCGGTGATCCCGCGCACCATGTCGATCAAGGGTTCGAGCGTGCCCGAGCCGACCTCGAGGACATAGCGCCGCGTTGTGCCTACACGCTGCACACCCAGCACGCCAGCTTCGCGAAGGATCTTCAGGTGATGTGACACAGCGGGCTGTGAAAGTTCGATGGCATCGGCGATCTCGCCAACACTGAGCACCCCGCCGGCCTCGATCAACCGCTGCACGATTTCCTGACGGCGTTCATCGCCGAGCGCGGTCAGCAACGGCCGGGCTGCCCGGAACAATGCGGGGATATCGTGTTTGGGCATTCTCATATTGTTTCGGGTCGTACACGGGGCGTCGCGAGGGGTGGCATCGCCGCGGCGAGTGTGCGCAGGTGCGTCACCGGTAGCCCGCGTTGTTCTCCGAGATCGGCCCAGCCGGACAGCATCGCCCGCGTTTGTGGTCCGATCTTGGTGCAATGCAACCGCCAGAAATTCTCGACGTCGAACGGTGCTATGACGGGCAGTATCCGCATCATCGCTCGCATCCGCCGATCGAGCACCCAGCGGCTCGGCGGCGCGGGCAGCCCGCGCTCAGCCGCCACTATCGTCGCGGCCTCGAACGTCGCACGGGAAGCCAGGGTGGTGTCGGCCCGCAGCGCACTGAGTGACCAGCCCGCGATCTCCAAGGACGCCACATACGGCACGGTCTGCGCGGCATAGGCAGCACCCGTGCCGATGCGCCCGGATCGGACCAGAGTGCCCGCATCCCGCAACACGGCACGCAGGGCCGCGACCCGCTCGGATCTGCCGGCCAGCACTGCAGCGCCCCCCGGCGGGCGGTAGTAGGCGGTGCGGTCAGGGTGCTCGGCGCCGAGGGGCGCGGCCCACGCCAGATCCGCGACGGTCAGCGCGACCAACTGATCCTCGGGCCACACGGCCGTGAGCGCGGGCCGGTCGCCGAGGCTCTGGTCCAGTGTGACGATGGTGCTCTCGCCCACAGCCTGACGCAATGACTGCAGCCACGCGCCGTGCAGTGCCGTCGAGTCGATCAGCAACCAGACGCTGTCCCATTCGGTGTCGGCAACCGCAGCAGGGTCTGTGTACACGCGCGCCGGCACCACCGACGCGGTAGCTGCGCCACGTAAACGGCGCAGCCGCGTCACGGTCATTCCGGCGCGCACCTCTTCGGCCTGTCCGGGTTTGACCAGGTAGCTGATAGTCGCTGCGCCGCACGCCAATTCGGCACCGTAGACCTGGCCGAGCGCACCCGCACCCACAATCAAGATGTCCATATCAACCATCCAAAAATTGAAACATTTGAATTTATGGATACTAGTCGGATTCCGGCTTCGAGGCACGGCTCGCGGACAATGGATGACCCCCAGCGCAAGCTTGGCGAGTGACGGGGGCTGTTTCCGCTATGCAGTGACGGCGTGGCCCCGACATCCAACAGTGCGAGAACACCGCCATCTTCCGCTGCGAGTCACAAACACCGCTGAGAACGCCTGCGGGTGTTGAGAATCGATCGATTCTCAACACCAACAAATGGGATGGCCAGAAACTCGATGCGGCCCCGCCTGTGACGGCTCGAGCATCGCTTGATTGAGCTCCTACGTGCTTTGGTTCGGCGAGGTGATGTTCGGGAACCCGCCAGTATCGCGCTTGCGCGGTCTACTTTCCTCGCACCCCTTACCCGTATCAGACGAGCATGAGGAGCCCCTCGCGCAACGTGCGCGTCACGAGGACGTCGGGCGGGCGTGAGCCGTGCTGGGGTGCCCTTCGAACGCACTGAAATGCCGAATGTGGGGCATCCGTTCGGGCGGTTCGCCGGGACCGCGGCATCGTGGAGGATGGCTACCTCCTCTGCTCTGGATGTCACCTTTGCCGGTGACGACCTCGTGCTCCGGCTGCCCGCGCTGGCTTACCTCGCTCGCTTCTCCGCGGTCTCACGCATCCACACCAAATCCGAACTGCGCCTGTACTTCTACTGGTGCAGCCACCACCAACTCACCCACTCGCGGTGCCGGGCGACAGACGGGGCGTATCCGGACCTGGCCGACTTCACCATCGATGACGCCGGGCGGCAGACGTCGGTCTCGCGTGACCTGCTGCGCGTCAGTCCGGCAGCCAGTGCAGCTCGTGTGCCAGGGTTTTGGCGACGGTGCGGATGCGGCGGTGTAGTGGTGACTGCACGCGCGGGAGGACCAGGTGGATCGTCAAGGTGGGTGCGCCCCGCAGCGGTCGCCACGTGAGACCGGCCGGTTGTGTCGTGACCGCGGCTTCACCGGCCGGGGCGAGGGTGAGCCCGTCGCGTAGGTCGCGCTGAGACATGTCGAAAGAGACTGGGGGCGTGTGGAATCGGGGGTTCGGCCGGGTGTCGCGGAACAGTGCGGACAGCTGATCGTAGATCACGGGGTTGGCCGTACGGTCGGGGAGTCGCAGCGGATACGCGGCCGCATCGGCGATCTCGATCTCCGGGTGTTCGGCCAGCGGATGATGCTGTGCCAATTGGACCCCGACGCGCAAACGCCGCAGCAGGAACCGGCGCACGCCACGACCCGGCTGTTCACCGCGGGTGATCCCCGCATCGATGCGGCCGTCGGCGACCGCGGGGGAGATCTCCGGTGTCGCCATCGGGACCGCGCCGACCTCGAGTCCCGGGCTGCTGCGAATGAGCCTGTCCACCAGGGCCGGTGCCGTCTCGGCCCCCGCGCTGAGGCTGTATCCGATGCGCAGCGTGCCCAGTTCACCGGCCCCCGCATTCCGGGCGGTGTCCCATGCCCGGTCCAGCGCCGCCAGCGCGGGCGGCGCGGACTCCGCCAAAGCCGCACCGGCCGTGGTCAATACGACGCTACGCGTATTACGAACCAGCAGGCTCGTGCCGAGTTCCGCCTCCAATCGGCGCATCCGGGCACTGAGTGCGGGCTGCGCGATACCGATCCGCGCGGCCGCGCGGGTGAAGTTCAACTCCTGCGCCAGTACCAGAAAGTACCGCAGGCTCACCGTATCCGGCGCCACATGCCCTCCCTGCCGATTGATAATGATCCGTTCTGAGTCTATCCCGTCCCGGTCTTTCCCCCGACCACACATCAAGCCCTAACCTGCGCATATGACGATTCAACCGACCGCGGTTCCGGACACCGCACTCACACACACCGGGAGGCAGGCATGCATAAGTTGCTAGTCCTGTATCCCAAGCCCGCCGACCCTGACCACTTCCGCGACTACTACGTGACCAACCACCTTCCACTGGTCATGAATTGGCCCGGCCTGCTTGCGTGCCGCTACAGCTTCGACGTGGCGGTGACCAAGGGAGAAGCGCCGTATTTCGCGGTCTTCGAAGCCGACTTCGCTGACGCCGCCGCCATGGCCGCGGCGCGGTCGTCGCCGCAAGGCCAGCGGCTGTCCGCCGATGTCGTCAACTACGCCACCGGCGGTGTGGTCGTCATCGACTATCCGGTGCAGGACGGCACCAGCTGAGGCAGGACGGTACGCTCCGGGGCGCGTTCGGTCGGCCGTTGCGGCCAGGTCCCGGCTATCGGCGGAACGCGGTTCCCAGTTGCCGTTTCGTAGAGCGTCAAAGGTGGGCCGATGTCCTGGCCGGCGAAGACGAAGTTTCCCAACCAAACTGGTCAGCCTCGGGCAAGGACATCGTCGCTTTCCAGGATGAATAAGCAACGCCCAACTCGCTAGCTCGAACGCACTACATTGCCGCGACCCGCGCGTTCGGAGTCGATGCCTGAGGGCGTCGGCAAACGATCGTTTTGCGACACCTCATTTGAGATTGGATTCTGCGACCACCGACCTTCAGCAGTTCATGGCACGGAATCTTCGCCCTTCTCTGGCACGTTGAGGTAGGTCGATTCGGCCGCGCGGGTGCGGGTGGCGGTCGGTGTCTCGCCGGTGTGCCTGCGGTAGATGCGCCGGAAGGCGGCCGGATCGGCGTAACCGACCGCGCTCGCGATCACGTCGACGGGTTTGCGTGTGGTCGTGAGTAGGGTGGCCGCCTGCCCGACCCGGAGGCGATGCACGTACTCCGTGGGTGAGACGCCGAGACGGTCGCGGATGCGACGGGTCAGGGTGCGCGGAGAAACCGCTGCCACCCTGGCCAATTCGTCGAGAGATAGTTGCCGATGCAGATTGGCGTGCACGTGCTGTTGCACCGCGCGCAGCGCCGGGTCGGTGGCCCGTAGATGCTCGAGCACCATGTAGCGCGACTGCGACATGCGGGCGTCGAGCACCAGGTAGTGGGCCACCTGCTCGGCCAGTGCACCGCCGCCGAGGCGGGCGACCAGCGTCAGCAGCAGATCTGTGTGGGCGAAAGCCGCACCGGCGGTGAGTATTTCGCCGCTGTCGACCACCATGCGATCGGCGTGCACGGTGACATCCGGGAAGCGGCGGGCGAACAGGGGCGCCAGCCACCAGGTAGTGGTGGCGGCCCGGCCCGCCAGCAGCCCCGAGGCCGCTAGCACGAAAACGGCCGAGCAGGACGCGGCTACCGTAGCGTCGGACTCGGCGGCGCGCCGGATGATTTCGACGGCCCGCATGGTCTGGGGGCTCATCAGCAGTTCGTCGACCCGCGCTTCGCTGAACGCGGACGGCCCTGGCAGCACCAGAATGTCGCCAGGTTCGAACTCCGCTGAGCCGAGTTGGGTTTCGGCATCGACGCTGATCAGTCGCCCGCCGCTGGATCGGACCGGCAGCCCGTCGAGTGATGCGACGCGCTGCCGCAGCCGCCCGCCCGCTGTGTCACCGGCGATCCCAGCCGCCGTGTCGACGATGTCGATGCCGAGGCCGAGCGCACCCTCGAGCACACCGTCGAGCGCGAGGTGGGTAATCATGTGGCGAGATTAGACCGAAAAGTGGCGATCTCGCCAGTGGCGGTGTGCTGACGTGCTGCGGCAGGGTTTCAGGTGTGCAGCAATCTCCCCCACAGGATTCTCTCGACGACAACCTCGCCGATTTCGCACCCCGGTCGATCACGCTCAACGGAGTAACCCGCACGGTGTACGTCAGCGGCATCGGACCGGCGGTCATCGTCATGGCGGAAATGCCCGGCATCAGCCCCGATGTGGCCCGCTTCGCCCGCTGGGTGCGCGACGCCGGTCTCACCGTCTACCTGCCGTCACTGTTCGGCCGCGACGGTGCCTATCCGGAGGCCGAGGCCGGTGTGGAGGTCTTCAAACGAGCCTGTGTCAGCGCGGAATTCCGGGCCTTCGGCGCGGGCAAGTCCAGCCCGATCGCGGTGTGGCTGCGTGCGCTCGCAGCCCTGGCTCATCGCGAATGCGGCGGTCTCGGCGTCGGCGCGCTGGGTATGTGCTTCACCGGCAATTTCGCGCTCACCATGATGCTCGAGCCCGCGATGCTGGCGCCGGTACTGTGCCAGCCGTCGCTACCACTGGATGAGCCCGGCGGACTGGAGATTTCGCCCGGTGAGCTCGCCGCCGTGCGGGAGCGGCTCGATCGCGATGATCTCGTGGTGCGCGCCTATCGCTTCGAGGGTGACCGCTTCTGCACCGAGCAGCGTTTCGCCGCCTACGCCGAGGCACTGGGCCCGCGCTTCGAGCCGCGGGTGCTGCCCACCGAGGCAGCCAATCCCACTCCGCCGCCGTTCTTCTCGCAGATCGTCGGCTGCCCGCACAGTGTGGTCACCGCGCACCTGGTCGACGCCGCGGGGGAGCCGACCGCCGCAGCCCGTGACGAGATCATCGCCTTTCTCGTGGCCCGGCTGACTGCGGGCGTTCCGCAGCAGTGACATAGCGTCTACCGAGCGGGTACTCCTGAGGGATTAGATCGCAGGCCACAAACCGCCGACGGGCCGCGATATCGAACAGCGTCAGTTCCCGCGACAGGTGCTAAGCCGCCAGGACGCGGTAATCGCAGCTCCGGCAATACCATCCGGGCTCACCGGCCACCTGCGCCGCGTGCAGCATCTCCCGTACTCGGGGCACAGCGGCGGCCGATCCACATCCCACCGGTCGATCGCATCGACCAGCGCCGCCCCGAATCCGGCGACCGTGAGCAGCTCGACGGAGCGGTCGAAGATCCGGATCTCAACCCATTGATCGCGGGTTCGAGCCGCCCGCCTCGCAAACCGTTATCTACCAGCTGAAATGCGTTCGCGAACCCCTGCTATGCGCTTCCGGTGGTGCCGGTCGTCGCAGGGCGGTCAACCTCGCATGGTCGCAGGGGAACCTTTCCGTTTGCCGCGGATGCTATCCCGCTCTCCGCGGATTCGGCTCAATTCGCGGGAGCCACACGGAGTTTGGGGTCGGCGCCGGGGGAGTGGATCGGGGTGAGTACGGTGTCCGGGTACACGACTTTCGTACTGGTCCAACGGAAGTCGAGTTCGTCATCGGTGGGGAACCACCACGTCGCAGCCCGCACGGGGTTCCCGCCACGAAGAAACAGGTAGTAGGCCGTCGTCGGCTTGTCGTCGTTGTACGGGCCGGGCAAGTTCTGCCAGCACATTCCGGGGGTATTAGCGAGTTCGTTCAGCTTGTCGGCTTTCATGCCCGGCGTAACGACCACCATGGTGTCCCACTCGTCCTGGAGACCGGCGGCTCGGGTGATCTCCACCATCTTGACCGGCACCTCACCCGAAGCCGCATGCCTCGCGGCGGTCAGAAGCGTGAAACCGCCACTCGGCGATGATGCGCCCGACCGCACGTCGAACGAAGCACGACAGTCGCTGCCCGTCGCCTCCCGATTACCAGCGGACCCGTCCGACCCACATCCGGCAGCCAGCAGCACCGATACCAAACCGGCGGCAAGGGCCAAGTCCGCGACTTTCATCAGATGATCACTTGCTCCCGGGTAGCGGAATACCAACGCCAGCTGGCGATCCGGTCATCGCCTCGGTCACCCGATTGCTCCAGGTGATCTGCGGGGCGGGCAGCTGACTGCCATCGGCATTCGAAGTCTGAATGACTACTGCCTTGCCATCTTTGATCTGCTGTCCGACCAGCGCGGCCAATTCCTCCGGAGTGGCTTTGGGGTTGGCCGCCCCGATCGCACGCCCGATTTCATTGTTGTAGAGGTCCATTGCTTCACGTTGCGGTGTATTGCCGCCGGTCTTTTCGTGGGCCGTGGCGTAGGTTTGCGCCCAGTCCTCACCGAATTGTTGCGACATGAGAGCGTTCCAGTACATGTGCCGATAGGCATCACCTTGACCATCGGCCACCGAGTCCGGATACTCCGCCAAGGCGGCGTTCCTGGCCAGGTCGGGGAGGGTGAAGGCTTTTGCGACCGCGTCGACGCCCTGGTTCTGCAGCAGATTCTCCATGGCCGAGATCTCTTCGGAGGTCATCAGCGAAGGGCTCACGTTTATGCCGTGATCCTCGAGGATGTCGGCTGGCCACCCGACCGGCCAGAGTCTCGGCAGCCCGGTGGAGACAGCGGTTTGATAGTCCTCGAGGATTTTCGCGAGCTGCGGATCGTCCGGCTTGACGACGAGACCCTGCTTCACCCGGTCGGACCAGCTTCTCGATTTCCTTGATGTAGATCTCCGCGCCTTCCTGATCCGCTCTTTGCACGAGCGTGAAGGCCGCCGAGATGAAGTTGTCCAGACGCCGAGTGACGATTTCCTTCGCAACTACCGCGACATCACCGAACGGGACGTAATCGCGGTAGGTTTCGGCGTTCGATGTGCGGGACTTGACGTGGCCGTCCTCGGTGACGAACAGATCCCATCTCGACTCTTCGGCTTCGGCTTTGCGGGTTCGGATCGTCGAAATATTGGTTTCCAGGGTCGAGACCAGGGAGCTGAGCTTCGACGCCATCTGTTCGATGACGTCCGAGGTCTGAACTGTGTCGGTGCGATCCTCCTGGCCGCGTCGTCGTGCCGCGTCACCGGCCGAACTGTCGAAGTAGTCGCCGGACTGCTCTATAGCATTTCCCGCCGCGGTGGCCTCGGTCTCGATGAACTTATAGGTCTCGTTCATCATGTCGACGACCTGACCGAGATAGCGCAGATCCCAGCCGAGCACCTTGGATATGGTCAGCGAATTGTCATCCGCCATCGCTAGCCCCCCAGCTGCTTGAGCTGGGCAGCCCAGTCGGCATCTGTCTGCTCATAGACACCTGCGGCAGTCTCCACGCTGTCGCAAAAGCTGCTCAGGCGGCGATTGTGGTATGCCAGCACGGTGTCCATCGCCTTCAGTGATTCCTCGACCTTGACGGCGAGGTTCGAACCCGCCACCCGTTCCCGGGCCAGATCACGGCTCACCTTCGCGATCGGCGTCTTCGTCGTGATCCTGCCCGCGTTCATGCGTACGGACGTGGCGAGTGCGCGCATCTTCACGGGGTCGACGTTCACCTGGACTCCTCGAACAGTTGCACGGCTGCGGCTTCGGCGTTGCCGAGTGCGGCACGGTGACGGTCGATAATGAGATTGGCCAGGTGCTGAGGGCCATTGTCCATCGCATAGTCGGCGATGTAGAGGTCGATGATCCGACCACCTGCATCCGTCTCGATGCTCACGCTGCCGTCTCTGGAACGCGCGGAGCCACGCACCGCCGCGAGTCGCTCATTGATCCGCTGGATCTCGAGAATTCGCTCGTCGCTATTCATCGCTGTTCCCCCGTCGAGTGGCGCTCCCCGAGAGCCTACCTAGACCGGGCTTCGGCTACTGCCTGGGGCCGGGTTCTTCGCGCGGTTGCGGCAAGGGCCATACGGCACTCCGTATTTCATCAACTGGCAACGGACAGATGCTTTGTTGCTGGTGGGTACGGCCTGGAGGCAGGTGCAGGGCAACACCTGGCGGTCTCCTCCAGACCGTGCGGTTCTCTGCTGCGCTGTCGGCTTTCAACGCGGCAGGGTGCTCATCGGGTGTTGTGCTGGGGAGGAATTCGTCGGCGAGGCCGGCCACCTGGTGCGGCGCCCGGCCGGGCGCCGCGGACCAGATGGCCGCTGGATCGATCGCTGCCAACCCGACGGGCGATCGATCGGGGAACGCACGACCGGCGATCGGTGGGTAGACCACCGATCGCCGGTCGTGCTTATGGATGTGTCATCGCGACAGCGAGGTGCGCAGATCGGTGATGGTGGCGCGGCGCTGGTAGGCGATCCAGGCGAAGATCGCGGCGAGTACCAGTGGGAAGATCCCCATCGAGGGCTTGTCGGCGATGAAAGCCTGCGTCGCTGCGGCGAGCACGGTGAGAACGGACAGACCCGCGGCAGCCAGGGCACTGAGCCGTGGCACCATCAGACCGATACCGCCGGCGACTTCCGCAACTCCGATGAAGATGAGCAGCCCGAGGGGGATGGTCAGATTCTCGGGGGCGTTGTCCATCAAGGCGTTGGGCATCACGAGCTTCGGCCCGCCGGAAGCGATGATGAAGAACAGGCCGAGCAGGATCTGCAGCGTCCACAGGACGCGGTTGCCGATCTTGCCGGGGCGGTCGTTGACGTCGTTGGAGAAGTCGGCGGTGGGGTTGGCGGTGGTCATTTCTGGTCCTTCTGGTCGGTCGCGCCGGGTTGGTGGCGCGTTCAACAGATAGGACGGAGCACCGTCGGAGGAATCATCGCTGTCCGCGAAGATTTTCGGAACCGCTGCTGAACCACCAGTTTGGGTTGTACTGGCTCGGGGCCGCGTTATCTGCGGTACTGGCTCAGCGCCGGATTCCGTAGAGCTGCACATTGTCCGGCGAGATCTCGGCCCATGAGGTCACCGGATGTCACCGGCGTCACGTGGCTCGAATCCCAGCACCAGCACCGATCCACTCCCTTCCGCACCCTGCTGACCTAGCTCCCTGGAAATGAGACTCTGGCCTGCTGCACCTCGGGGTTGCGTCACCAATCCGGCAGAAACCGACCGCGACAATCTGCACATACCTGACGTACCGCAGCTCATCGGCGAGACCACACACCAGATCAACTGGCAACGGACAGATGCTTTGTTGCTGGTGGGCACGGCCTGGAGGCAGGTGCAGGGCAACACCTGGCGGTCTCCTCCAGACCGTGCGGTTCCCCGCTGCGCTGTCGGTTTTCAGCGCGGCAGGGTGCTCATCAGGTGTTGTGCTGGGGTGGAATTCGTCGGCGGGGTCGGCGGCGTGGTCGTCGTTGTTCGGGGTAGTCGGCTTCGTCGGTCGTTTCTGGTGAGGGTGTGCCGGCCGGGCGGGGGAGCCGCTTCGTTGGTTTGCTGGTTTGGTCTATTGCGGCGGTGATGTCGGAGGCGGTGAGGAACCACGTCCGGCCTGCCTTGTGTCCCGGTAGGTTCCCTGTTCTGAGCTGAATGAGGTACCAGCGTCGTGATTTGCCGAGAGCTCGCGCGCCTACTTCGACTGGGTATGTGGGCTCGTGTGGGGGTGATACCTCGTGACCGACTTCGGTGGATGGTTCACGTGGACGACTATCCATCTGCGACAACCTGATTGGGTGCCGGGTGAGACCGTCGCAGGTGTGAGGTCGAAGGCGGTCTCTCGGTGTCGGCGAGCGATAGGGGAGGCGCTGCAGCGGATTCTGAGGGATAGGAATCTGGCCAGACGCGGGTCAGTGACCTTTGCGTCCGGAAAACGCTTGTTTGCATTGAGTTGTGACCTCGTTACAGGCCGATCCGCGCGTCTTCCCCTATAGCAATGAAAGCGTGTTGGACGCGGATTCGCCAGTCCGAGTGCGGCGGTTGGTTCAGATATGTGCGGTATTGCCTTTACGCGTCACGTCTTTGGCTGCGCGACAGGGTGTTTCGTCTTTCGGCGATTACTCCCGGGACCCCGGATCGGCAGGTTTTCGTTCGCGGTGGCCTGCTCGGCTTCTTCGAGTGCGCGGTGAGGGAGGCGACGGAGGGGTGTTTGCCCGTGTTCTTCCCGGTCTTGATGGTGAGCTTGTTCGCGATGTCGGAGACGGGGACGCCTTTGTCTTTCAGGGCGAGGGCGAAGGTGAGTATGTCGTCGTCGATAACCTTGGGGCGTCCTCCGTGGTTGCCCTTTGAGGTGGCGATGACCTGGCCTTCGAGGGTCTTTTCCCGGATGTAGTTGCGCTCGATCTGCCCGAAACACCGGACATCCTCACCGTCCACGAACTCAAACGCCCGGCCGGCAACGCCGCCGAGCTGATGGCGCTGTCCGCAGAACTCCAAACCGGCGGCATCCAACTCGAACTTCTCACCGGCATCTACGACCCCAACGGCATGGGCACGATGTTCTTCGCGGTCCTCGCCGTCGCCGGGCACGCACACTGCGCTTTTCGTCATTGCAGATCTGGAGGCATGCGCCACGCTCGGATTCTCTGCCGCGCAAAGCAACTGGGTCCGTGGTATCGGGTGGACATGCAATACCGGAGGTCAGGAGGGAACCGACTCCTCGCGGCGCGTAGTGATGGCCTGGTGCAGGGCGAGGAAGAACAGCACGAATCCGATCGTCAGCAGGATGTGACCGCCGCCGGCCAGGTGTGACAGCGGCTTGTATTCGTCGTATCCGAGGACGGTCCGGCTGCCGATGATGGTCATGCACGACACTACCCAGAGGACACCGGTGTTGTAGACGGCGAAGAACCAGCGGTAGGCGCGGGTGCTCGACAGGGTGAGTTGTTGTTCGAGCGCCACGACGATCAGAAAGAACAGTGTTCCCAGCGCCAGCAGGTGAGTGTGGACCACGGCGAGTTCGGTCTTGCCGGTGAACTGGTGGGCCTTGGTGAGTTCGCGGTAGAACAGGCCCGACGGCAGTCCCAGTGCGGTATAGGCGACGGCGGCCCAGTAGAGCTGTTTCATCGATTCCTCGTTCGTGAAATATGTTGCGGTCGTTCGGGCGTGCAGACGTCAGGCGCGCTGCGCGGCGGGCGCGCCGGCGGCCTCCTGGGTCTTGCTGGTCTCGCGGAGGATCAGCAGGCCCGTGACCGCGATCAGCGCCGAGGTCAGGCCGTGGACGCCGAACGCGGTGGCCGTGGAGCCGTGGTGGGCCAGGACGTTGACCATGTCGCCGAGCGGGGCGACGGCCGTCATCAGCAGGACCCAGCCCAGGGCGCGGCGCTGGCCGGTCACCAGCAGGATGCCCGTGCCCAGGCCCATCGCGAGTTCGCGGCAGCCTTTCACGATGAGGAAGCCACCGCCGTCGCCAGAGGGCCAGGTCGGCAGGCCGAAGCCCGGGGCCGACGCAGCGGGGGTCAGGACGAAGGACAACGCGAGGTAGAAGGTGAACCCGACGACGGCGGTGGCCAGGACGGTGTTGAGGTTCTTGCGCGACATGGTTCTTCTCCTTGATGTTCAGGCAGATCGGGGCAGGGGTTCAGCCGCGGACACGGCAGATGGGGCGGGCGTAGCGGGGCCCGATGACGTGCCAGATGACGCGGACCGAGGCCGCGGACGCCGCTAACGGGGATGGCGCTCGGCAGGGTTCGCGTCTTCCGGGACGCCGCCCGACCCGTTGAACGCCGGTTCGGTCCCCGGTGAACTGTTGTCCGGCAAGGCATCCGGCCCCGAGGAATACATGCCCGGCCGACTGCTGTCTCGTACGAGTCGGCCGGGGCGCTGAGATTCCGGATCAGCGATCGGCGGTCACAGCACGTCGCCGGGTGCTATGTCGAGGGCAAGACGGTAGATCATCGGTCGTGCGGTGAGATCGAGATCGTCCTGGATTCGCTGACTCAGCTGGCGCCATCGTGGAGTGTCGAGGGCGCTACGCAGGGCGGTGCCGCTGTCCCAGTCGCCGACGTTGACGAAGACCGCCTCGGCGGCCTCGCCGACCGCCTGGAGCATCCGGGATCGGCGGAAGCCGGGCGCGGACGCCATGTACTGGGCATTGTCCCGCCAGCGCTGCAGGAACAGGTCCCGCTGTGCCGCGGGTACGGCCATTGTGTTGATCACTGTGACCGGGGCATCGGTGTCAGGGACGGTCGGGTTGTTAGGAGCTGTCATATTGTCACCTTAAATGACAGTATTATTAAGTGTCAATCCAGTTATATGGCAGTCATGTTGGGTTGCTAATGTGATGTCATGGTGAACCGGCCGCTGGACTCGCGTGGGGTATTTCTGTTGTCGCAGATCGGCCATCACGTCGCGTACCGGTTCACCGAGCAGCTGGCGCGATTGGATCTGGATCCGGCCCACTTCGCGGTCCTGGGCCACCTGGCAGCCGCGGATGGCCGCAGCCAGCAAGAACTCGCGGATCTGCTACGGGTTCACCGCAACGCGATGGTCGGACTGGTCGACGAGCTACAGGAGCGCGCACTGGTGACCCGGCGCCCGCATCCGGACGACCGTCGCGCACACGCGGTCCACCTCACCGATCACGCGCGCGAAATACTCGAGGCGGTCCAATCCGAGGCCGATGCACTGGAATCGGAAATTCTCGCACCCCTCGACGACAGCGAGCGAACCCTGCTCCTCCCGCTCCTTCATCGCATCGCCGCACACGCGGACCTCCCCGCCGGAATCCACCCCGGCCTGCAACGACGGCGCCGCGCCCGCCGAGAACCACGGTGAATTCAGCCTGCTGAGCACCCCTCGAGCGCGGTTCGAAACGACCACAGCTGGGATGTCAGGCAGACCGTGACGTCAGATATCAGAACAGTGTGTCGCGCATGCGTGGGTCGCACGGCGTTGGCGAGACTCGGCGGACCGTGGTGCGCTGAGCTGCGCCTGGGCGGTCTCGCGCAATTCGTATCGTTCGCTGTCCCGGTTCAGCTCGATTAGGGGACAGTGCTGTCGCCTGCTCGACAACCTCGATGTGGCTCAGGTCATTTCGCGTGAGTGGTCGTGGTCGGTCATTGATGCTTTTGGTGGAGTGAGCGATTCGTTGCGGTTTTCGATTCGTTCCGCCGCTGTGTTGCATCCGCTGGCGTGATGTCGTGGTTCGTCTCTGTCGGATTGGGGTCTGCGGACCGCGGCCGGGCTATTTGTCGTTGTTCCAGCTGTGCCAGAACGATCTGGTGCTGCTGGCGATGACGGCTTTCAGAGCGCTGGGGCGTAGGTCTGTGGTGTCGATCTGGTCTATTGGGAGCCAGTCGAATTCGAGGTGGTCTTCTTGGCTGATCGGTGTGCCGTCGAGTTCTGTTTCGAAGATGAGATTGAGTTCGTGGTGTGCGTTGCCACGATCGGTGTACCCGTGCTCGATTACACCGACGAAGCCGGTGATCCTGCCTGCGGTTCCGAGTTCTTCGGCGAGTTCGCGGATAAGTGCGGATTCGACGGGTTCGCCGGGTTCGACATGTCCGCCGGGGAGGAAGGTCCACGTTTTGCCGCGTTCGCGTGCCACGAGGAGCTGGCCGCTATCGCGGATGATCGCGCGGGCAATGATTTCGGTGGCGGCGCTCATCGGTGGCTCTTCGTGTCGCAGGTTGTTTTTATTAGAACCGGAACCGCACGATGCGGGTGGACCGTTTCATGCCCGGCAGCAGGTTCAAGAGGCGGTACATGCGGCGTATGTTCGCGGGTGCCTTGGCCATCAGCACTGGTGAGTCGTTCATCGGCGCTTCGTCGACGTATTCGAGCAGCGGGTGCCAATTGGCCAGCGCGGCTGGATCGTTGAAGCCGCATCGGAACTGGGTGTCGTATTTGCGCAGGATGGGGTCCCATTTCGAGGTGCGCCAGGCCCAGACCGGCACCGTGTCGAACTGTATTTGGCCGGTGGGGAAGGCGTCGACGACGCTGGTCAGCAGCTGCCGGAGGTCGGTCTCGGTCAGGTAGGGCACCAGTCCCTCGGCGATCATCAGCGCGGGTCGGTCGCGGGGGATACGGTCCAGCCAGGTCAGGTCGGTGACGCTGGAGCCGATCAGGGTGTAGTGCTCGCGTGGTGGCAGGAATTGTTGTCGCAGTTCGATGATGGTGGGGTAGTCCAGGTCGTACCAGTCGACGGCGGCGGGTGGGTCGATCCGGTATACGCGGGCGTCGAGGCCGCAGCCCAGGTGCAGCACCACTGCGTCGGGGTGATCGGCGAGGAAGCTTCGGGCCCAGTCGTCGTGGGCCTTGGCGCGTACCACGGCGGCGAGGCCCATCTGGCTGGTGCCGAATCTGCGGTTGTCGTAGTCGGGGTCGAGGCGGCGCATCGTCTGCTCGGCGTATTTGTCGCCGAGGATTGGGTCTAGCAACCGGTTGTCGAGTGCTTTGGCCCTGAGGACGGGGTTGACCGTCTTCTGCACTCCGACGAGTCCGGTGTCTTTCACGCCAGCGACAGTACTCATATTGTCGGCGCCGCCTATTGAGGCGACGCCCGGCCGCCACCGCCCGATGCCGGATCGTTTCTACGGGTGTTCGCTGGTGTGGACGAGCCGACGACTGTATTGATGCTGTGCCCAGCGGTCAGGGGACGTCTACGAGGATGGCCCCAACACGGGCCCCGGCCGATCAGCACCCGTCGCTCGCTCCCGTTTACTCGGCGCCGAGTGTTGACCGCAGGCTGCCTATTGTCTGGTGCGACAAGCCTGATTGGCCGAGATCCGATCGGCCAACGCACAGTTATGCCCTCGAACCCGGCAGGTTCTTCAGTCGCGGGGTCTTCGCGGCATCTATCTGCGGGCTACCCGGTGCCGAGGCAGAGGTGCTATTCGGCGGCTGCCTTGTGCGCGAGGTGTGCCAGCTGTTGCCAGGCGGGTGAGGTGATCCCGACCGAGTCGTTGACCAGGCGAATCAGTGCGGGGTCCAGCTCCGGGGTGGTCCGGCCTGCCCTGGTGCGCCGGTCTGCCAGCCACCGCTGGGTGCGGTCGGCCAGGTCCGGCAGGCGCGGGTCGTCGGTCGGCCAGTCGAACGCTGCGTCGTAGTCGAGGTATATGGCCTGGAATTGCGGATTGCCGATGGAGTCGAGCTTGTCGGTGATCCAGTCCGAGGCCTGCTCGGGGGCGACCGATTGCAGCAGGATCCAGATGTCGCGTTCCATCTGGACCGCACGCTCGCTGACGCCGAGTTGCCGTAGGCGGTGCAGGTATTCGGCGACGTCGGTGGACACGAACAGGCCGTCGCCGCGGCCGAGTTCGGCGATCTGCTCACGGGTGCGGCGGATCTCTCGGGCGCGTTCGGCGAGCTGGTGGTCGATCTCGCTGATCGCCGCGGTGAACTCGCCGGTGCTCGCGGCGAGCAGTTGTTTGACTCGCGCCAGGGGGACGCCTGCCCGTGCCAGTGTCTTGATCTTGACCAGTTGGACGGCGTCTTCGGCGCGGTAGCGGCGGTAGCCGGAGGAGTCTCGCTCGGGCTCGGGGAGCAGGCCGCGGTCGTGGTAGACGCGCACGGCTTTGGTCGTCACGCCCGCATACCGCGCGAGCTGTCCGATGGTGATCATGCGCGTTTCCTTTCACCAATGCACCGGTCGCCTGCGGCTGGTTTCACGCCCGGGCGAACAGCCGGCCGGCGAGATCGATCCCGGTGACGACGCCGTCCTGGTCACGGGTGAAGAACCCGCGCTGTCCGACCAGGCCTCCGTCGGTGACGATGTAGTCGCCGGTGTCGCCGGGCAGCAGGCCGAGGGTAGCCGGTGGCAGGTCGGGCGGCAGTTCGGTATCGGTGGCGGCGCGGGACTCCGGTTTGATGGCGCAGGCGATCGTCAGTCCTGTCCCGTCGCTGTCGAGGGTGAGCCGCATCATCTCGTTCTCGTAGTGCCCGACGATCTCTGCTGCCCGCGCCTGGTCGTAGGGCAGCGGTTCGGGGTCGCGTTCGACCACCCCGAGGTAGTGTTCCAGCGCCCAGGTGACCACGGCTCGGTTGAATGCGAGTCCGGCGTCGGGGCCGGCATTGGACACCACGGTGACAGCGAAATCGTGCTCGGGCACCAGGAGCAGGTCGGCGAACTGGCCGTTGCCCGATCCGCCGTGCCCGATGGTCGCGACACCGTCGATGTCGCGCAGGAACCAGCAGATCCCGAACGCATCCCCCAAGGTGGTCCCGCGCAGTTCCACGGTCTGGTTGCGCATCCGATGCAGCTCTTCGGTGGGCAGCAGGTGCTCACCGGACTCGGTGCGGCCGTCACCGAGATGGAACCTCGCCCACCGCAGCAGATCACTCACCGAGGTCGCCACACCGCCGCCGGGGTTGTTGGAGCGGTTGTCCTTCCACTGCCGGGCCACCGTGAACTTGCCGTCGGCGTCGGCGTTGTGGCCGACCGCGAACCGCCGAGTCATCACATCGTTGACCGCGTAGCAGCTGTGTGCCAGCCCGATCGGCTCGAACAACAGCGAGGAGACGGCTTGCTCGAAGGTAAGCCCGGTGACGTTCTCGACGATGCGTCCGGCCAGGTTGAACCCCGCCTGACTGTAGGACGCTCGACCTCCCGGCTCCGCGATCAGCGGCGTGGCCGCGAGCTCGGCCGCGTGCCGCGCCAGCGCATCGTCGCCTTCGCCGGGATCGACGCCGAGCTTCCATTCCAGCCCAGCCGTGTGGTTGAGCAGCTGCAACACGGTGATTTCATCCGCAGTGGCGAATTCCGGAACATAGCGGCGTACAGGCGCATCCAACTCCACCCGGCCGTGGGCGACCAGCCGCATCAACGCGGTCGCGGTGAACGTCTTACTCACCGACCCCACCACGAACATCGTGTCCGCATCGACCGGCAGCGGGTTGACGATGCTCGTCACCCCATGGCAGGCGAAGCCTTCGCGCCCGTCGGCCAACACCCCCACGGCGACACCCGGCACACCCAGCTGCTCTGCCGCACCGGAAACGAATTCGATCAGTTGCTGCTGTGTTTTCTCGTTCATGCCACGATGCTCGAGCCTTGCCCTTGGGGCAAGGTCAAGTCCTTGACCCGGACGCCTCGGGTCGCGTCCCCACTCGGTCCGGGCCCCGATCCCACGGCGCACCGACCCGATCAGCGCAATCAACCATTGAGCTGCGATGACGGCGTCGGCGCAACCGGCGCAGAGGGGTACTGCTGCACCTGCGCCGTCGCGCACTGGCTATATCTGGAACGAGTGAGCGCCCATAGTCGATGACCGCGCACGCAGAAGGGTAGCGCCGTCTCGGGATCGGTGTACCGCGGCCCGGCGCCGTGACAGGGCTCGAAAACCACAGAGATCTCTCGCAAGTCATGGGAGCGAGGCCCGCCCCGGCCCAGTAGCGTCCAGGGCGGACGAAGGAGATCGAACATGACTGGTGGGCGCAACGGATTCCTGCTGCTCGGTGGTGCGGCGTCGGTCGGGGCGGGTGCGTTGCACCTGTTCGCCGCGGGACTGCATACCGAGCATGCCACTCTCGCCCGGCTGATGGTCGTGCTCGCGGCAGCACAATGCGCGGCCGGGCTGCTGGCGTCGGTGAGCACGCGAAAGGCCATGCCGGTCACGGTGATCGGGGTGAACCTCGTCGCGATGGTGATCTGGGGGTACACCCGGTTCGCGGGGCTGCCATGGCCCGATGGCCTCGATGCGGCGGAGGCGCCGCAGTTCCTCGACAGCACGTGCGCGGCGCTGGGGCTGCTCGCGATCGCCGGTGCAACCGTCGCCCTGGCGCGCCCCAGGGCGACACTGCCCACGGCACCGACCGCGACCGCCGCGGGTCTGGCCGGTGCCCTCGCCGTCGCGGCGATGCTCGGCGGCGCCGGACACGTGCACAGCCACGACGCCGGCGCCCATACCGATGCCGGTGGCGACCACACCGACCATGGGACCGGCACCGCATGGCCGCGGCCGTGGGATCCGGCGACCCCGGTCGATGTGTCCGGCGTGCCGGGCGTGACCGCCGCGCAGGAGCGGCGCGCGACCGCCCTGATTCGCAGTACCCTCGACCAGCTGCCTGCGTTCGCCGACGTCAGTTCCATCGGCGCACTGGGCTTTCGCTCCATCGGTGACTCGGCCACCGGTTACGAGCATTACATCAACACCGGCTACATCCGCGACGACCGATTCCTCGACGCCACCCACCCAGAGTCCCTGGTTTACCGGGTCGACGGCGCCGATCGGACCCTGGTCTCGGCGATGTACATCGCCAAGGGCAAGAAGATCGACGACACCGAGCTGGTGGACTACGGCGGGCCCCTGATGCAGTGGCACGTCCACGACAACCTCTGCTGGAAGAGCGGCGCCGACGGTCCTCAGGTCGCCGGTGTCACCGACGCCCAGGGCGCCTGCCCGCCCAACTCGATCAACCCCGGCGCGGGGAATCCGATGGTCCATGTCTGGATCACGGCCAATCGGTGCGGACCGTTCGCGGCCCTGGAAGGCCACGGCGCGGGGCAGGCAGCCACCACTGTGGACGGCCGCTGCACCGACACCTGCTCCCACGATCACACCGGCGGGCACCGCTAAGTGGCCCCTCGCCCTGGCGTGAACTCGTATGCAGCCCGTTCCTCCCGAAAAGGCCAGCGCTGCTGCGGAACTCACTAGATCAACGAGTGACAAGCTGTCGGCGTCGCCTGCAGCGGGAGCACCACGGAACTCGCCAGAGGTTGGACTGCGACGCGACACCAGGCACCGGCACTCCCCACGCTGACGCCGAACGCACCCTCATGCCGATTACCGCGTGTCAACCGGCTACCCGAAATGGGTTGGCTGGCATCGTTTCCCGATGCGCATTCTGTCGATCTGTGAGCGGCGAGGTCGGATTCGGCCTAACCTCGGCACGGCGCGCATCAACAGCCCGAGCATCCAGCCCGGCCATCACTAAACTCAGTCGCGGTGCTGCCAACACGGCGTACCCAGCCAAACCGATTATCGAACACATGTTCGAGTATGAGGTAGGCTGGTTGAGGTGAACACACATTCGACTGCAGTGGCACCGGATGCTCCGGCACGGAGATGGTCGGAACTGGCCGATGTCGACTTGCTGCGCACCCTCGTCGAAACCGAACGCCGCCGGCGTCGACTGGGTGCGGCTATGGTCGCGGCCGTCGCCGAGGCCGAGCGCCGCGGTCTCGCCGCCGACACCGGCTACCGGGACACAGCGGAGCTATTGAGTGATCTGCTGCGGATCAGTGCCTCCGAGGCTCGTCGGCGAATCGAATACACCGCTCCGCAAGCCCGCTCGCGTTCCAGAAAGGCGTGGAGGGCACTGACGGCGGCAAGTTGAGGCCGAGCCTGGGTGCGGGACGGTGGATCTAACGGTGTTTCCGGCCCGATTCGTTGAACCCGGTTCAGCTGGGACGGGGGCGGCCGGCCGCCGCAGCCGATGAGGTAGCGGTTTCTGTTCGAGCTCGAGGCGCGGCTCGAACTGCCGCTGGACGGCCAAAGGTCAACGCGGCGAGTCATCTCAGCCAACGTGCGTGCACTGAGCGTACGAGACATCGGTTTCGCGGCCTCGTCGCGGAGCAGTCCCGACCGAGTGGGTGCGGGTTTGGTGATCTTCGTCGAGCCGAGGGTCAGGGCTGTTTCGTCTGCGGGGTGTAGGCGGGGAGGGCGGCGAGGCTGAGGCGGACGGCTTCGGTGCCGTAGTCGAGCATTTGGCGTTCGTAGTTGTCGACTGCGTCGAGGAGGGTGGGGGCCTGGGTGAGGGTGCGGCGGAGGAGGTCGGCGTCGCGCAGGGCGGTGTTGGCGCCGTTGCCGCCGGTCGGTGATGTGGCGTGGATGGCGTCGCCGAGCAGGGTGACTGGACCGGGGGTCCAGCGTTGGCCGGGTTCGACTACTCGGATGGAGAGCAGGGTGCTGTTGTCGGGGTTGGACTGTTCGATCAGTGCGCGCAGGTCTGGGTGCCAGCCGGGCATTCTGGACAGCACGGCCTCCTGCGGGGTTTCGGTGCCGAGCGAGCCGTTCGGGGGCAGGATCATGGCCCAGCGCACGTAGTCGTGGATGTCGGGCAGGGTCACTTCGGGGGCCAGCGCTTCGGCGGCTTCCTTCGGTGGGGTGCGGAAACGCATCGCGCCGAGCAGGAGACTCACTCCGTCTCCGGCGATCTTCGAGCCGAAGGCTCGGGACAGGCTGGTGAACTGCTCGGTCAGCGGAGTGCGGCCGATGACGAACCGGACGCCGGTGTCGGTCGGGGTGGTCTGCGGGGACAGGACTGATCGGACGGCGGAGTTGACGCCGTCGGCGCCGACGAGCAGGTTCGCAGTGGCCGGGTCTCGATCGGCGAACCGGGCTTCGACCTGGCCGTCGGCCAGCAGGTCGTAGCCGGTCAGTGCGGCGCCGGTGTGCACGGTCAGGCCGGTGAGCAGCAGGTGGCGCAGCATGTCGCGGTCGACCACGATGGCGTTGCGGCCGGGTTCGAGCTGACCGATCTGGTTGAGCTGCGGGTCCAGGATCAGGCGCTCGCCGTAGGCGTCGCCGACGACGGCGTCCAGCAGCGGGTGCCAGCGCCGCGGCAGGCAGCCGCGCAGCGCGTCGAAGCCCACCGGGTTCAGCACAAGCCGGTAGCCCTGGAACCGTGCGGTGGTCGCCGGATCCCGCTCGAACACCTGGGTTTCGATCCCGGCTCCGCGCAGGCCCTGTGCCAGGCACAGGCCGCCGAGACCGGCTCCGATAACGGAAACTCGCATCACGCACCTCCGTACGAACTAAGTTCTATATTTACGAACATTGTTCTACTTGGCGAACTAAGTTCGTGTCAAGCTATAGTGGCTGGCATGCCCGCAGCTCCCCGCCAGCGCCGAGCGGCTCGTCACGCCCGATCCGCCGACGACACCACGGCATCCTCGCCCCGCAAGGAACCCATCACGGTCACTCGGATCACCGATGCGGCACTGGAGGTCGTCGCCACCGAGGGGTACGACGCGCTGACCATCCGCCGGGTCGCCGCGGTGCTCGGCACCGGGCCTTCATCGCTGTATGCGCACATCGTCAACAAGGACGATATCGACGATCTACTGGTCGGCAGGCTCAGCGCCGAAATCGTGCTGCCCGAACCGGATCCGGCCGAATGGCGCGGTCAGCTCCTCGACGTGTTCAGCCAGATCCGCGACCAATACCTGAGATACCCCGGAATCTCGCGCGCCGCACTGGCCATGGTCCCCACCAATCTCGAGGCACTGCGAGTCCGGGAGGGATTGTTCGCGATCGCGATCGCGGGCGGAGTCGAACCCCGCACCGCCGCATGGGCATTGGACGCGATCTCCCTCTACGTCAGCGCCTACGCCCTGGAGCAATCGCTGGTCCAGCAGCGGCGCAAACACCCGGATCAGGAGTGGGTCGTCAGCCGCGAGGAGCTGGTGCGCCGGTTCACATCCCTCCCCGCCGACACCTTCCCTCAGACCCGGCGCTATGCCTCCGAGCTCACCTCCGGCACCGGACCCGACCGCTTCGCATTCACCCTCGCGCTGATCCTGGACAACCTCTGCCCGTCGGCCTGACGCGTCGGGCCGCCTATTCCTGCCAGTCCAGGGAGGATCATCGACGCCCCTGAACGCACTACTTCACCGCGACGCCGTGGGCACGCCACATCGAGTCGACCTCCGCCAAGAACAAGACGACCCGGCATCCGAACCTCGATGACCATGCCACTCATGCCCGACGCCCTTACGGCAACTAATCCCCAAGTCAATTCGCGCCAGCACCGGCCCCTCCATTATTGCGGCGCCTCGGGCAGGTTCGACACATCTCTCGGGATCGCCGATGGGCGATGGTGCGCAATGCGCTTCATTGCGCTGATTTCGGTGCGGGGCTCAGCCGCGAAACCACATCGGCCACAGGGTGGGGCCGCCATCGGGGAGCGGGAGCGCCGCACCCGTGCGGGCGAAGCCGAGGCGCTCGTAGAGCTGCGACGAGCGAACCGTACTGGCCTCCAGATAGACCGGAAGACCCTGCGCTGCTGCCTCTTTCAGCTTACTGCCGATGATGGCCGCACCCGCGCCGTGCCCGCGCCACTGCGGCACGGTGGCAATGGCGTAGAGGTAGCGGTGCGGGAACTCCCGCGGATGGTGTTCGGCGAGCAGGGCGGTGACCGCCGACATCCGGTGCAGCGGTCGCAGGTCGCTGCCCTCGGCCCTGGTCCTGGCCTGCGCCGCCTCTTCCTGGTACCGCTCGATCGAATCCACCTGCTGCCACAGCGAAACCGCGCGAATGTCGCTACCGGTGCCCGCGATCCACACTTCGTCCCGGCCGATGGTCTCCTCGATCAGAATGGGCGCATAGTCCTTTTCGAAGGCCGTCATGATCTCCGGGTGCCCGTCCGTCACCCAGGCGGAGACCGCCTCATCCCGGCTGGCTTCGGCGAAAGCGGTCGCTACCGCGGCGACTTCGGACAGCTCTGCTCGGCGCACCCACTGGCCGTCGGTCATGGCGTACCTCCTGAATTCGGAACACTGTGTGTACTGGCAAAAGTAGATGGAAAACCAGGAATTGCTATTATTTCGTCACACTTCCGGAGTGTGATGAAAAAGGGATCAGAACATGCTCTGTGCGAATTGTGGCGGCGCGATCGCCCAAGCCGCCAAGGGCCGTAGGCGGCGGTACTGTTCCCGCTCCTGTCAGGCCAGGGCGTACCGGGCTCGCCGGGCCGAACTCCCCGCCGCCCCGCGACGTCGCCCCGTGACCGAGCTCACCACGGTGGGCATTGTCCGGGGGGCGGTGGAGCTGGCCGACCGGGCGGGGATGGACGGGCTCTCCGTCCGGCGCCTCGCCACCGAGATGGGCATTGCCACCACCGGGCTCTATCGCCACTTCTCCGATCGGACCGCGCTGCTCACCGCGATGGTCGACCTGGTGCTCGCCGAAATACCCAACCCACCCGCGGAATTGACGCACTGGCGGGACCGGATCGGGTACGAGGCGCGCCAGGAATGGCAGCTGTACCACAGGCATCCATGGATGCTGCCCACGCTGGCGCGCACCCGCCCGCCGGTCGGCCCGGCCCTGCTCGACATCCTGGAACGCACTTTCGCCGCGCTGAATCAGCCCGGCGTGCCACGCGAGGCCGTGCTGTCGACCTACCTCTCGGTGTCCGGCTTGGTGCAGGGACTGGCGATGCTGCCCCTGTCGGAGGAGCGGCGAACCGAGCGCACCGTGCTGGAACCTTCGGAGGAAACCTGGCGCGCGATAACGGAATTGGTGACGCCGGACAGCTATCCGATCCTGCACGAGCTGACCGACTTCACTGGTCAGCGGAACGGGACCGGCATCAGCACTACGTCGCAACGCGCCGCCACAGCAGCGCCCGGCCCCGAATCAGCCGGGCTCGCACTCGAATTCGACGATCTCTTCGAATCCGCCCTGGCCCTGCTCCTCGATGGGATCGCGGCCCGCTTCGGCCTACCCGAACCCGCTGACGCTCGAGCGGATTCGGCCCCGGAGCCCAAACGCGGAAAGGGCGCGGTGGAGAAAATGACCTCCACCGGCACCTCGAAGTAGGCCGCGATCCGCAACGCCAGCTGCAAGCTCGGGCTACGCTCACCGCCCTGCAGGTACCCGACCGTCTGGTAGTGCACCCCGAGTGCCTCGGACAGCTCTCGCCGCGAGATGCCACGCTCGGCGCGCAGCATCGCGATGCGGTTTGTAGGTAACCTCAGTAGACACTCTGCAGCTCGATCACGCCGGGCGGTGGCAGCGAGCACGACACCGAGATCGTGTTGAGCAACGGGCTACGACTGCTGGTCAAGCACAGCGGCGTCCTGCTGGGCGATTCCCGCGGGAGACGCCTGCACTTTCCCGACGCCGTCAACCCCGAACACGGCCACGATCATCTCGACCTTTGAACACGGAAATCCAGCGCCCCGAGGTGATCACGCTGCGTCAGAACCCACAACGGTGGCAAACGACACGGGCGGGGCCGGTGTGTGGAGGTATGGCATGGAAGTATTTGTGCCGCAAGGACTATCAGATCACTGGTGGCGGTATTCGCGCCGCGCACCTGTCAAGGGAATAGGGAACTGTTGTTGTTGATCGGCGGATCTATCGTGGGCGTCATCGTCGTGCTGGTGTTGCTTGGTATCGCAGCCGCGGCTCTGGATCCACGTGGCCGCACGGAGCGGCGCGACCGGGTCGATTCCGATGTGCACGAGCATGTTCGGTGGCAGTCTCAGTGGCCGAGAACTGATCATCTGCACCGTCGATGACCCACTATGCTGTCCGGCTTCGGTTGTGCCGCTGCCAGATTCGACCGTCTGCAACGATGCCCGCGAATGCCTTGTACTCGGTGGACACGCGTGTAGGCGCAGCGTCACGCTGCGGTCTGGGCACGCCTCGCCCGCGCGGCATCAAACCAAACCCGAGTTTCGTCGCGCCCCGCTTGCCCGCAACGAGTTCCAGTTCATCCCCGACCAGCAACGTGCCTGCGGCGGCTCGACATCCGGCCCGCACCGGCTTGGGGTTCGCGAGGCGATGGTCGAGGTAGCGGCACATGCGACAGTTCGTGTCGGCGACCGAGGCGCCCATGAACATAATGCAGGCGATCCACCGCCAGGGTCACGCGACCGGTAGGTCGCGGATTCGATGAATCAGTACAGCCCTCCCGACTTCCGTCGCGGACGTTCGAGCACATTCCCCCGGCACTACGAGCAGGCAGGACCACACGCCAGCCGAACTTGTTGTAGCGCTTCATTGCTGGTCGCGTCGTGGAACGATTTCATGAGTGAAGATCAGCGAGCTACTCGGGTTCCTATAGCGCTAACGTTGCCATGGCGTGCCGTGAACAGGATGCTTCCCCGCCTCGTGCGCAGGGGCAGTAGGTGCTCGCGGCGCAGTCTCAATCCGTCAATCTCACAGAGGTATTCCCATGCCCATCGAACCAGATGAACGCCTTGGCATACGCGGGCAATCCAAGGCTGTGGTACGCGCCCTGATCACCAGCGTTGTCAGTGTGTTCGCACTGATAGTCGTCGTCGTGCTCATCTCAAAGGCGCTCGGCCTGGGTGCGGAAGAGTCGGGATCGACTGCGGCGACTACAACGAGCAGCTCAGCGCCTACCGCTGAGCAAACCACACCGGCCGCTGCGCCGGTTTCCCTGTCGGATCCGCGATGTGTGCCGGCGTCGGAAAATGTCGTCGCGCAGGTGCAGGCGGGCCTGACCATGGATGGCTACCGGCTCACCAATGCCACGGTGATCATTGACGGTCGTCTCACGTTCTTCGGCGCGACGACCGTCGACGCATCTGGACAGATGCAAGAGCGTTCGGACGTGTGGATCCTGCGCGACCACATCGTGTTCGCCTCCACCGGTGGCGCACGGATCAACTCGCAATTCCCGAAAGCCTCGTCGTCACCGCTGAGTATTTCGCCGGGAGACGAGCGGGTGCTAGCCGTGGACGGGTGTGTAGTGGATGCGACGCGCAGAAGCTGATGCACCTGTTGGGCACGACGAATCGGGAGAGCTCGCAGCGATCACGGCCCGGCCACAAGCTGAATCCCCCCGGACCAGAATTTCCCGACTCACGGCCGAGGGCAAGCTGCGGTCGCATGCTCCTGACTATCCCACCTGATGTGCTCGACGAGGTGGTGCACTGCTTCGGGCGGTCACCGACCTCGGGGATAGCGGTGCCGGATCAGATCTGTTGCGGTGCGGGTTATCCGGTCGAACGGCTCGAGGCTGCCATCGGCGCGGCAGAGCACATGTGCTCCCTGTAGCAGCGTGATCAGGGTCGTCGCCAGGTCGACGGCGGTATCGTGGTCTACACCTGCCGCGGTCAACCGTTGCGCGAGAGTCGTTGTCCACGAGTCGAAGACATCCGACGCCACATCGCGCAGCGTTCCGCTGTCCGGATCGATGGTGACAGCGGCAACCGCGCAGCCCGCACCCTCGGCCGAAGCATCGACCACCGGCCGTACGGAGGCGAGGAAGGTCTCGACCACTGTCAGCGGATCGTCGGTGGGCAACTGCGCCAGATGTCCGCACACGTCGCGGCCATTTCGTGTCGCGGCCTCAGCGACGAGCTCGGCCTTACCGCCGGGGAAATGATGGTAGATCGCGCCACGCGCCGCGCCGCTGGCATCGAGAACCTCGGTGAACGACATTCCCGCGACACCCTTTGTGCGCAGCACATCGATGGCGGCGCCGATCATCCGGTCCCGCGTATCTGCCGCCATGAGTTCCTCCGGAAGAAACGTTGACTAGTACGTCCATCCTACTGCAAACTGGCAATCGCTAGTACGTACGTACTAGCGATTGATTCGAGGAGGCCGCTATGCCCATCACCGTCACCGCGCCGACCGGAGCTCTCACCGAGTCCGGCGAGTGCGAAATTCTGCCCCGGCTCACCGCGGCCCTGCTCGAGGTCAGTGGTGGCACCGGAAATGACTTCTTCACCGGAATCGTCGGTGGGACAGTGCATCTGCTGCCACCCCACGCCATCTATGCGGGTGGGGTGAACCGGCGGATTGTCATGGTCGAGCTGAAGCTGCCCAATATCGGTCTCCCTGATCCGCAGAGCCGGGCCGCGTTCATCATGGCTGCCACCGACATCGTCGACGCGCTCACGATTCCCTCGCACAACCGTGGCGACACCTGGGTGAACATCCTCAATGCCCCCGATGGTGGCTGGGGGATCGGCGGTCGTGCATACACCGGCGACACCCTGATCGCCGCGGTCGCAGCCGCCGGGACGGCATAGGGCTGCCGACGGCACCGTGATACGGGATCTGCGGCACGGTGCCCGTGTAGCCGCGAGTGTAGCCAGACCTGCCAGTCGCGACGAGCCGCAGCAGGAGAAGGTGAGTGACCAGCGAGGAGAGGGGCTCGGCATCGTGCAACCGCTTTGCGGGACCGCGATACCCATACCGAATCCGCAAGGTAGGTCTGAACACTCGCGCCGTCGACGTGTTCGGGGAACTCTTCGGGTCGCAGCTCGGAGCGATCCGCAAGGTCCACACGGACCGGACAATATTTGGTCTGTTTCGGGATTGGTTGCGGTGAGGGGTGCGGAGTTGAGATATACGTTGCGGTTCCCGGGGCATAGGACCCTGTGGCGGGCAGATCGCGTGCCCGTGCCGAACCTGAGCGGCGTCCGCGGACCAAAGCAACTTCACTTCACACCGGATGCCGACGAGCGCACATCATTCCAGCGTCGTCGAGCCGACCCCGTCAGGCACCCTTTGTCCAAGCCCAGGCCGTCAGCCGCCATTGCGTCCCCACCTTGCCGAGCGCGACGGTGAAGGTCGAGCCGGTTTGGGTTACCTGCTTGCCCTGTAGATCGACCGTCATGGTGGCCGGAACAACGACGTAGGCATGGTCACCGGTGACGGCGACGTGTCGTGGTTCGCCGAGAGCAATGTGGTAGCCCGCCGCTCCTGTGTGCTCGCCCTCGTTGCACACGTCCTGCCACCAGTCCTCGCTGGCTGTCGGCCCCTGCCACACATGCGGCGACATTCCGTCGAGTATCTGCATCGGGTCAGCACACAGAGCCGCCATCGCCTTCGAGTCCCCGTTGTTGAAGGCATCGACGTATTCGAGTACCACAGCCATGGGCGGGTCGAGGGCGATGTCCATGCTGGGGACGGTAACCCGAGTTCCCCGCGCTGGGACGAACGCTGCCATCGTGTCGTCGTTCGTCTTCGACCCCGGCACCGAGGCTGCGTGCTCATGCGGAGTCTGGGTCTGGTGCGCGGCAAGTGTCGCTCGCACGTCCAGCGCTACTCGCCCGCTGTGCGGACAGTGGAGCGTTGGTCGTGGACTGCCGATTCGCCGACCGGATCGAGGTGCGGGACGCCGATGCTCGCCACGGCAGACAGTAGTTTTGAGTCCAAGCTGATCAAGATCGTTTTGTCCGTGGCGCAGGAGAGGTTGGTTCCTGGAACCTCACCGGGTTGGCAGTCAGGTCAGCTGAGGTCAAGCGCACGTGCCGAGCGAGGCGTCCTGCCTAACTCCGTCAAGATCTCGGCGCGCTCACGGTAGGCCGCGATGTCGGGGGCGGTGTCGGTGAACCACCCCGAAACGTGCGGCCAAGCTTTGCGTGTCCTGTCCAGGTGTAATTGGCGCAGTACAGGTTTAGATGGCACATGACTGGCACTGTCCACGTGTAGTTGGCGCGTTTGAAGTTGTCGGCAAACGGATTCAGGCAACGCTGGGTACAGGGCGAGGGACGCGTCGGCCCCGGGCCGTCGGCTGCCCACATCAGTAGCGCTCTAACGCTTCCGATCGAGGTTTGTAGAGAAGGTCCGAGCGGATTCGTCGAGCAGTCGTGTGCAAGCTCCAGTCGGCTCCCATGCGCACTTCGTCCACGAAGGACAGTGGCTGCCAGCCGCGGTACCACGAGCGCATGTCGGCGACGGTGAACTCGGCTGCTTGTGGTCGTGTGTGGTGACGCCGTGCAGTTTCTTCGAAGGCCAGGTCCCACGCGTAGAAGTGTGATCGGAACGCACGTTGTTGTAGTCGCTCGAGCATGTGTCCGTATCGGTCGGCGTCGAGGATGCCCTCGACGACTACGACCGAGCAGTGGTCTAGGCAGGCGGTGGCGATCGTCTCGATCAAGGTCACATTGAATGCGTCGGGTTCGTCGCGTTCCCGCAGGATCGTGCGGCGGATAACGTCCTGGCCGACAACGGCGCAGCTTCCCTTTGCGAAGCCGCGCTGTACTTCTCTGGCGACCGAAGACTTTCCTGCCCCCGAGTCCCCACGTAGGACAACCAGTTGCCCGCTGAGTTCACAGTGCCCGTCCACATCCTCAGTGTCTCAACGACACGAGCCGCCATCTCAACCTGGACACCACGATCCGGCAGCGTCCAATCCGAGATGGCGCACCGCACCTCACCGGATCCCGCACGCGCCGACCGAACCTGGAACGGACGGGAGGGGAATGGAGTGAAGGCAGCGCAGCGGCTGGAGAGAGTCGCTCGGCAGTCACGCCCGGCGCGATGGTTTTGGACGAAGAGGCAGATGTTGGGACGGAGCTCGACCTTGTCCTGACTGCGCGGAACCTCGCTGCGCGACCATAGGTGGTGAGTCGGCGGGTGGCGTCCCATGTAGCCGCCCAGTGGATCCAGCACGGTTCGCAGATTACGTCGGCACCACGGGGCCGGCGCGAGAGGCGGGCAATGTACCGAGAGTCTTACGTCTTACCTTCGCCTGGCGCGCCGCCCATGCAGTTTGATCCGGCCCGAGTGGTTCGAGGCGAGCTGGCTTGCGGACCAGTGCTGTTCGATGTGGTCGACGAGTTCGACAGCCATCTACCCATCCGTCGACGTTGTGGCGGAGCGTATGTCGGTGCGTCGGGTCGGACCTTGGGTGCGGTGACTGCGTCGATGGTCGGGTCTGCGGGCACGAGATCCAGGTGTATGCGCGAGAGGTTATACGCAGCCGCGACGGCTTAGTCAGTCGGTCGAAAATCGCCCGATCGCCAGGATCCGTTGGTGGGTTCTGTGATACTGGCCGGACCGAAAATGCTTGGGGGTGTGGTGAAGTCGGACGACGAGCCGGGCGACGGTGAGTTCGCATTGGCGTGGCCGGAGTCTATTGCGCTGGCGTCGATGCAGATCACGATGATGCAGACGGATATCGCGGCAACCCGGGACGAAGACGAGATCGCGGCCAAGCGGGTCGTCCGTGACGAGGCTGTAGCGTGGTTGTGCACGGAGTTGGAGTCCGACCAAAGATCGAGCGCCCATACACAATTCGTTTCGGACCTTGTCAGTGCGATCGAGTCGAGCGATATAGCTCCAGTTGCGCAGACTATCGCCGATCTCGGTCGGCGGGCACCGCGAGGTGTCGGTTCCCGCAGCCGGTCGTTGCTGTTGTTGGTCGATCTCGTGCTCTTCGACCCCTGGCCGGCCAAGCTGCGGTGGCATACATCCGCGCGTCAGGAGGTACTGCGGGCATTGACCGCTGGCTTCCCCGATGTTGAGGAATCAGACTTCGACGCGATGCTGACCGAGCAGAAGTTGCTCATTCGTCGGCTCCGTCGGAAGAACGTCCGTTGGGGACGGGTAGCTGTGGCCGGCGCGCTCGGCCTCGGTATCGGAGTCGCGACCGCTGGCTGGGCCGCGCCACTGATCGGCACCGCAATCGGCACGGCGGCAGGACTTTCCGGCGCGGCGGCAACCTCAGCCGGACTGGCCACCCTCGGTGGCGGAGCGATCGCGGCAGGCGGATTCGGCGTTGCTGGCGGTACGGCATTGGTGACCGGTGTGGGTGGCGTCGTGGTCGCGGGTGCAGCCGCGACCGGTGCGCGCTGGACTCCGTTGGCCGCCGGACAGATCGTGGTCGGGGCAATGCGTCTGGACCTGATCAATCGTGTTGTGCTTGCGGGGGAGATCGATCGGGACGAACAGCGCCGACGGGTGGTGCTGGCGTTGCATCAACGTTTGGAAAGCCTTATCGCGGACCGTGAGTTGCTGATCGCGCGGATCGGGCGTCTCAGCGCCGACAACAAGCGACTCACGGCGGAGAACCGGCGACTGCGCGACGAACTGCGGCTCGAGCGCAGTCAGGTCGAAATGGCCGAGAGCGCAATCGAAGTCGTGCTCAGTCGCATTCCCGAGTCGGCTGGGAGCTGAGATGGACGAGTCCATCGATCGAAATCTCGATACCATCAGCCGACGGATGGCCGAGCTCGAGGCCGCCACCGAATCGGCGCTCACCTAGGCGATGCGGTGATTGTTCGCGGCGAGCCGGCACCTGCGTCGTATGCCGAGATGACCGAGATCAACGATCGGGTGCGCGCCGAATCCGGATGGCTCGAAATAGATCTCGACGCCGCTCTCACACCCGTGCAACGTGCACAGCTCGAGAGTTGGCGGGCGCGTCAGCGCATCGCCTGGGATCACGATGACCTGTTGGCGGTCGGTGTCGCGGGCGTCATCGGAGCGCTTGCGGTGTGGTTCGATTCGGCGCTGGACCGCGCGGTCGTCAAATCAATGAAGCCGATTCGACGCACTAAGCGGATGCGAGCTTGGGAGCGTGCCGGAAAGCGGCTGCCGATCGACTACACCGGGCCGGGATTCGGTGGGCGAGCCCATCGTGTCCGATCTGCCGGACATGATCTCGCTCGGCCGTTGGAGGCGCTGCGGCAGATCCGTACTGGCGAATTCCGTGGGGTGCGTTGGGATCACGGAGAGAAGGAAACTGTCTCGGTATCGGGTGGGTTCCGTGAGGTCGAATCCGCGTCGGAGGCGTTGGTGTTGTGGGTCAAGCACCTCGCCGCGGATCTGGTGACGCCGATGAGTCTGCCGCTGCCCGGGTCATCGTTGTTGTACGAGCTCGATAATCGAGAGCTCCGCATATTCGCGCACGCTGTCTACCTCGGCCCGTCCGCGGGCAATGGGCTGAACGTACGATCCGGGATCCTAACGCCATCGCTGAGTGTCCTCGCCACCGAAGTCGTTTTGCGAACCCACATCCATGCAAAGGCGTACGTCGCGACCGGCAGTGCCGATCTCGACGAGCGGCGCCAAAGGCTGCGTGCTGAGCTTCTCCTCGCCGCGCACGCATTGGCGGGTGCGGCCGCGGCGGGTAAAACGCTGACCCGGTTCGTCATGCTGGACGACAAACAACGCTGGACAGCGTTGCGCCACATGAACATTCCACTGCTGCTGCGAATCGGTTGCCTCGCTGTCGAGAATGCGCGCGCAATGCGATCTCATCATCAGTCCAGCGCCGAAGGATGGGATGAACTGGAGCGAATGCTGGCAGCGGATTAGCAGGAGGCGCCCAGTGAATCGCACACTCCGAGTCCTATGTGCCGGGTAGCCGGAATTATTCAATAGCGAACAGAAGGTGCAGCCGAACGGAATCCGGCAGCGAGCGCAGTGATACCGCGCGGGGCCGATGCGGGGGCATGGCGTAAACGATTGTGTCCGTGTCCATTTGATGTCGGACCCGCTGCTGATGGTGGTCCCGATCTTATCGAGCCCTGCTGGCGAAAACCCCGTGGCCGCGAATGCGGACCAGCGGCCATGATGGCGGACATGAGTCTGATGGAGCACTGGCCCTTGGCCGGATTGCAGGTGCGGACACCGCGCCTGGAACTGAGAATGCCCGGTTTGGAGGACCTGGGCGCACTTGCCGGGCTGGCTGCTGAGGGAGTACATGATCCGGCGGTGCAGCCGTTCACAGCGGCGTGGACGGATGCCGAGCCGGACGAACGTGCGCAGCGGGTGCTGAGGTGGCACTGGCGATGCTGGGCCGACTGGCAAGTCGACGCGTGGAGACTCAACCTCGTCGTGCTCCGGGACGGGCAGGTGGTCGGTACCCAAACGATCAGTGCGAAGGACTTTGCAGTCTGCTCCGAGGTGAACACCGGATCCTGGCTCGGGCGAACCCACCACGGCCAAGGCATCGGATCGGAGATGCGGGCCGCGGTGCTGGAGCTGGCCTTCGCCCAGCTCGGAGCCAACTCGGCGGTATCAGGCGCGTTCGAGGACAACCTGGGCTCGCACGGCGTTTCTCGCAAACTCGGGTACGAGGAGGACGGGCTCGAGGTGCACGCGGTGCGGGGAAAACCGGCGGTGATACGGCGGCTGCGATTGAGCCGCGCTCGATGGGAAGCCCATCGAAGCGTATCGGTGGAAGTGACCGGGCTGGCGGAGTGCCTGCCACTGTTCGGAGTCCGGACCGAACCGTGACGCCGCCGTGCGGTAGGCGTCGAACTGACGGTTTGGTGTCGTCGAAAATCCAACGAAGTTCGGGATGCCCACTGGTAGAGGGTGATTCGGCGGTTCCGGCTGCGGGGTGAGCTGGTTGGTGCTCGGCTTGGATGCCGATGAGATTGGTCGGGGCGTCCGAGGCTGAGGTTCGTGGCGACGCGGGCATTCGCGGAACTCAGTTTGCGGCGAGGACGCGTTCGAGTGTGGCGTAGCCAGCTGGCTCCCAGCTGGGCTTGCCTCCAGGCAGTCCGAGTCTGCCGTTGTGACCGATGCCGATCAGGGCCAGGGCGCGCAGGACGGCCCAGCCGCGAGCCCGCGCGATGGTGGCCTCGTCCGCATGCTCGTAGGCATCGAAGAACCGACTCGCCGTGCCCGCGGGCAACAGCATCCAGGCGGCTGCGAGATCAGCCGCAGGATCGCCTGCGCACAGCTCGCCGAAATCAATCACTCCGGAGAGCATGCCGTCCTGGACGACCACGTTCGCAGGGTGCAAGTCGCCGTGCAGCCAGAGCGGCGCGCCCTGCCAGGCGGGTGCCGCGATAGCCTTCTCCAACGTTTCCTGCGCGGCGCCAACGTCCGCTGCTAAAACCGCGAACCGGCCATCGAAATCGTCCTGCATCCTGGCCAGAGGGGTGCCACGCGTCGGGTTGACTGGGGCGTCTGCCGGCGCTGACTGGTGCAGGGCTTCGAGGAACCCTGCGAGGGTCTCGGCCGAGTCGGCGCGGGTGATCGGGGTGTGATCAGCTGGCTCGCCCTCCACCCAGCGTGCGATCGTCCAGGTGTGCTCGAACAGCTCCGAGGGCTCGCCGATGCGCACCGGAACGGGCGTCGGCAGCGGCAGACGCTCAGCCAGGAAGGGCAGCCACTTCTGTTCGGTGCGCAGCAGAATCGGGGCACGTTCGGTGCGCGGCATGCGCACAGCCAACTCCGACCCAAGACGCCACTGCTGGTTGTCCCAGCCGCCAGCGACATCTCGAAGTTCGAGGTCTGCGAGATCCGGATGCTGCTCCCGCAACAGCGCTCGCACCAGGCCCTGCTCGAACCTGAACTCGCCCATGGACGAACCTCCGATCACTAGCTCCGCTGCAAGCTAGCAGTCACCGAACTTAGCGGGCGGTAGTCGCGCACATGCATAGCTCCGTTGCACTTGTCGCGCTGGAGGCGCCGCCACAGGCCGTCGCCACTGGACTAGCCATCCGTCTCAGGCAGATGTGGCGGATTCGCCAGTTCCCCCGCTGCAGCGCCACACCTGTCATGATCTGCTACCGTCCGCACGGAAGCCATTGAGCTGCAGATACTTTCACCCATCGGCGGTGCTGGGGTAGTCAGGAACGACGCGAATGGCGACCCGATCAAATAGGCCAGGAGAGCGATGAATCCGGAAAGGGCGGCACGAGAAGCGCGAAAACGTCAGCGAGACCCACAAGCCATCGAAGCCCGTAACCGTCGGCTCAACAAGATGAGCAAGGACTCGCGAGACCTCCTCGAGAGCGTCGCCGACCGCCTGCCTTCTGACCTGGTCGAAAGCTACCGGACCTACAGCAACGTGGGTGAGTGGGCGATGCTCGTCGACGTGCTGTGCGCCAGTCTCATCAAGCGCCAGATCCCGGTCACTGAAGCGGAACGCGATGCTGTGGCGAAGGTCCTCGGCAAGTTCAATCCCCTAGTAGAGGGATACCGCTACCTCAACGACCCCCAAGGCGTGCTGTCTGAGCTCAACGTGGTCACTGCGAAAAACCTCGGGATCCGATTCGGATGGAATTGACGGAGCACCCTCATGATCATCAAGTACGCCCGCATGCCGTATGGGAGTGAGAACGGCGGCACCGAGTGGATGAACGACCTTCCGGCCCGCTACAAGGACGGAGAGCGGGGATTCGACCGGCGGATCATGCAGGATCTCGCCGCAGTCGGTGTTCCCTGCTACACGCTGGGTGATTTGTCCAATGGCCCCCGGACGATCCCTCAGGGCGTCCCGATCTTCATCGACTGGCTGGCCAATCTCGAGACGCGGATCCCGGGGCCGGAAACCGAGCACCGCTGCGCGATTCGGTCCGGGCTCATCCGCAATCTGATCGACCCGGCTGCCCGCGGCAACCAGGAGGCCATCGATCTGCTGATTGCTCAGGTCCGCCGCCAGCCACCGATTCCGGAGCGGATGCAGACGTGGGCCTGTGATGCCTTGTGCCTGATCGCGGGGCCGAAGAACTTCGTACAGATTGCGGAACTACTCGAGGAACTGCCGGAGGGGACCGCCATGATCCCGCTGGTCGAGTACCTCGGAAAGGTCAAGACACCCGAATCCCGCGATATCGCATTGAGATACCTCGACAGCCCCGCCCGCGGAAAAGCGATTAAGGCGTTGGTCCAGATGAAAGCCACTGGTGTGCGGCACCTGATCGAACCGCTCGTCCATGACCGAGCTCCAACTGTGCGCAAACAAGCCCAGCGCGCCCTGGAGAAGCTGTCATCGTGACCGGGTAGCGCCGCACGTCAACGCGTAGGAACCGACTGGCAGAACGGGGTCTGTCCACGGAACACTCTGCGCCGCAACGTCGCCCACGCCGAACCCAGCAATCCGCGTTGACAAACGGAGTGATCTCGCACGCCGAATCCACGTCTGCTGCCATGCGGGGGTAAAGGCATTGCAAAGCAATGTCTTTCAAATCGAGCGCTTCCTTCCGGTTGTGTCATGATCATGAAGCTGACGGGGCTCGATGGGTTGGCATTCTGTGGGTGACATCGGAAGATGAGGAGGGGCAGTGCTTTTCGTCCCGGAGTCGGTGCTTGGTATGGCAAGCACGATTGAACCGGCGGTGGATGCCACCCAGGGGCACGCGACACGCATCGCGGGTGCTGGTTTCGAGGCAACTCATGCCGGGCAGGACTATCTGGAGCAGGGAAAGAAACTCGCGGCGGGCGTCGAGGGGATCGTCACGATGCTGCAGTCATGGTCCGAGGCTTCCGGCGCTACGGTGGCTGCTTTGCGGCAGGCGGTGACCACGACGGTGACCACCGATCAGCAGCATGGTGCCCAGATTGCCGCAGCCGAAGGCGAGTTGGGATCGGCATGACCAATCCTCAACAGTATGAGCGGCAGTATCAAGCCGGCCTGGACAAAGCGCAGCAGGACCTTGCGCGTTTCCTCAAGGAGGACGGCAACAGCGTCTTCGATAAGGCGATCTGGAACGACAAACCGAAACTCACTGGCCCAGGTGTCAACGAGCTGCTGGATCAGGCTGCTCCAGGGCTCGAGTGGTTCCGGTTGGCGCTGGTGCGGTACCACCGTGTGTGGGATGTGTTGAAGCTGCCCGGGTTCGACAGCATCGTCGTCGAGGCGCTGTCTGTCGACGGTGTGGCGGTCGGCGGTGAGCGCATCGACACCATCAAGGATCCGAACGACGAGATGCGCCGACTAGAGGGGACATACTACGACCAACAGCGCAGTATGAAACTCGATAGCCTGCGCAGTCTGGTGACGGCGCTCAACGGTGCATCTTCGGGGACCGATTCCCACCCCAGCACGACTGATATCACGACTGACCTGGCCGGTGTCAAGGATGCGGTGCCTGAGGCATGGCAGGGAAACGCCGGCGGGGCCGCGCAGGACTATTTGGCCGGATTGCATGCCCATGCCGATCAGCAGAGCCAGTACTTGCAAGCGGTTGCGGCAGCTATGAATGGGCTGCCGGACGTGTTGCTGCAGATCGTCAAGGACAAGGCGAATTTCGTCGCTGGGTTCGACAGCTCCCAATGTCCGGTTGCTGGGCACGCCATGCGTCTCGGCGGTAGCGAAGACCCTGTGAGCACGATTATTTCCGTGGCATCGGAAAGCACCACGTGGGGCTATCTTTACAGCGACACGAACCGAAAGGCAGCCGACCAGTTCCACATGACCAACGTCGGCCCCGGCACCAGCGACGGTTCCCAGAAGATCAGGGATGCGTGCAAACAATGGCTGACTGGTCATTTCGGCCCGGCGGTGCGAGAGGCTTTCAAAGCTTTCATTCATCAGTGCGCGCTGGCGGACTACTACATTCGCCGCGCCTATCAGCCGGTGATGGACTTGCTGGACAACCACGATGCGAAGTCGTTTCCCAAGCCGCAGGACCAGCAGACACCAACGCAATCTTCCACGTCGGACAGTGGTGGGGTAAACACCGGCGTGCAGACCGCGGGGGTCAACTCGACCACGCCGCAGACCACGACCCAATCGACAACACAAACCCCCACATCGGCTGCCTCGACCTCATCGCAAACGAATCCGCTGCAGACGTTGACGAGCCTTGCCAGCCAGGCCGGACAGACAGTGCAGCAGGGCCTCAGCCAGCTCGGTACCGCCGTCCAACAAGGAATGACCGGACTCGGCGGCACCGATACGGGATCAGCGATTGCCGGCACGAACGAGTCATCCGGATCGAAGACGCTGGCGGACTTCACTGTTGCCGGTCAACGTATGGCGGTGACACAGGCGCCCGACGGTACAGTCACTGCGACGATCACCGGTCCCGACGGTAAGTCGCAGCAATATTCGATGGGGATCAAGGACGGCGTGCCCTTCTTTTCCCCGAGCGGGGAATCGACGACAATACCCACGACGACCAACGCATCCACCGACTCCGGGGGCGGCGCTGTCGGATCCACACCAGGGAGCGGGGCAACAGCGCGGGTGGAGGCGCCAACGGCAGGACTCTCTGTGCCGGTAGCGCAATCGGGAACGTCAGTGGGGACAGCGCAGATCGCGGCGACGGATTCCGCGTCCGGCTCCTCCGCGAGTGGATCGCAGACAACCGCTGGCTCGACGACCGGCGGCATGCCTGGCAGTAGCGCGGCTGGCGGTAAGAGCGCAGCTGAGCGCGACCGCAGCTCGACCGGACTAGTGCTACCACAACCGATGTGGAACACCTCTCCAGGTTTCGGCGGAGTAATCGAAGCCCCCCATGCCGCTGACGGCGCAATGCCCCCGGCTCCGGTGTTGGCAACGGCCGGCCCATTGGACAGTGGCCCGCAGGTGGCGGCTTCCGGTATCGAAGCGTCTACCGTCCCGGCGTCGCCCGTGTCTGGGAGCGAGCCCGCCCCACGAAACGACGGCGTGAAGATCGAGATCGAGATGGACGATAAGCGATGAACTACGCGGCTGAGATGGACCGAATCGTCGCCGACTACACGGCAGCGTCGCGCACGGTTCTCAACCGGTTTCTCGACGCGGACGCGCGGACAGCTCGTAGCGGTGCCGAGCTCTTCGACGAGGTCCGCCAAGACCTGATCCGGCGCGAACAACAGCACCAGCAGACCCCGGAACAGAGAGCGGCTGACGAGGCCCGTGCCGAGCATGATCGACTGTTGCGCGAAGCCGCCGACCGGGCTAAAGCGGCCACGACCAGGCGCAAGAACAGCAGGGACAACTACGTAATGCCGACCGATTGGACCGATGAGGACGAGGCCAGGGAGCAAGGTTATGGCTCACCGAAGTCCTGGCTGGTCTAGCGAGCTTCACAGTGGGCGGTTCTATTCACCTGCGCAACAAGGTGTGTGGCTTCGGGAGATGAGATTGCGAGTTGATCTAGCGGGGACGTCCAGTATGTCCATCGGCCCGAACGAGTGGTGGGGGCGGTTATGAATCTGAGCCAGCGGGCTGAACAGGACAAGCTCCATATTTCCGATTACCCGGGTGACAAGACCCTGGTCTTGCCCGAGCAGACGGACGCGCATTTCGCGTGGGCCCGTGCGAATCCAGGCAAGTGGAAGCATTTCGTGGACCCGCGCGCCGACAAGTCGGCGATCCGGCAGACCAATGTGATCGGTGGCTGGTTAGCCGACGACAAGGGCGGATTCGCCGACCTGTGGCTGAATCCGGATTTCGTACCGACTCCGCAGTACGCGCGTCGGGAAATCGCGAATGAGTTCGAGTTGGTGATGTGGCGAGTCGAATACGGGTTCAACAACATCGGTCGATTCATCGACGCCTTCAGCCGCAGTGAGTTCATTGTGGTTCTGCCCACCGATGATCCAGAGGGGCGGCGGGGTTTGCCGCTGCGCCCCGTACGCGAAGCCATGCTCTTGGACGTCCATACCTCTGCGGGCATGTTGCTGAGTGATGTCAACCCGTGGCTGCGCCGGACAGTCTCGGGCCGGGAAGTGCTCGAACAAGTGTGCACGCAGGAGCGGACGTGGGTGATCGTCAACCCTGACGGCTTTCCGAACATGGAGTTGCGTGGCTCGAATCTGGCCGATTGGTGGCGGGAGTGGACGGCTGCCGAAAGCAACCGTCTCGCAACAGAATCCGACGGTGAGTGATCGCGTGGAGCGCTGGGAACAGGAGCAGATCCGGTCTGCCAATGCTGGGCTGCGTTCGGCATTGGATGCGATACAAAACGAGTTCGACCGTGAAATCGATGAATTGGGTGAGATCCAGCGCAAGCTGGCCGCGATGAAGATCCATGCGACCACACCGAACAATCTCGCGCGGGTAACCGTGAATTCATCCGGGTTGGTGACGGAGATAACCATCGCTGATGACGCGTACCGTCGCAGCACACCGCGGCAGTTGACCGAGGATCTCAATGCCGCGATCCGAGGCGCGGTCGAGGCGGCGGCCGCAGCCCGTGAGAAGGCGCTGGCGCCCATCAAGTCGGTTGTGGATGGGATGGCCGATCTCAACGAAATTGTGCCGGGCGCACCGAGTTTGCGGGATCTGCAGACAATGTTGTCCCGGACGTCGCCGACGCCGCACGAGCAATCACGTTGAGCTGAAAAAAGATTCGCGGAACCAAAGACGCTACCGCCGCGTCGAAGTCGAAGACTGTCCGAAACCTGATGTGGGAGTGCGAACATGGCTGAGCTATGGGCTGATCCGGATCGACTGCGCGCGGTAACGCCGCAGTTCGAGCAGCTGGGTGATGATGTGAATTCGGCCTTGGAGACCCTTCGGCAGGGTATTCAGTCCGAGGGGCGCTGCTGGGGTGAGGACAAGCCCGGACAACAGTTCGAGCAGAACTATCCGCAGGGTGACGGCCAGGGCAGTGTCGGGGAATGCCTCGCCGCGCTGGCGAACCTGGCGACCAAGTTGAAGACAACCGGTGATCACATCACCACCACCGCCAACGGACTGCAAACCCAAGATCAACACAACGCCGACCAGTACCGGCCGCTGTAGGGGACAAACACCCATGACTCTGTGGTTTCCGCATCTTCCGGGCCCGCTGGGATGGCTGGAGGACTTCCTTGTCGGTCATTGGCCTGAGGGCGACGAAGACGCCATGCGCCGAACAGCCGAACACTGGTCGAATATGGCCAATGCCCTGCGGGAACTGGAGCGTCCTGCCGATCAAGCGATGAACACGGCGTTGTCGGCCATCGACGGCAAGATCCACGACGCGATGTCCACGTACTGGCAGGATGTCGCCGGCGGGGACGGCAGCGATCTACAGAACCTCATCAATGCCTGCGACAGCTTCGCCCAACAACTCGAACACGGCGCCACAGATATCGAATACGCCAAGCTGTCCATCTACTTTTCGTTGGCCGCGATGCTGGCGATTGCCTTCGTACCCGGTATCGGTGAGCTCGTCGATGTCGCTGCCGCTGCCGCCGTCAAGCTCGTCATCCGAAAGACGGTGCAGGAGCTGATCGACAAGCTCGCTGCCAAAGGCGCGGCATTTCTCGCCGAGCGAGTCGGTGTGGAAGCAGCCAGCAAGTTGGGCGCGAATGCGGCGTCGAATCTGGCTCTCAAAGTTGGTACGGAAGCTGCCGGCGGCTCGGCCTTCGGCACGGCTTTCGGCGCGGGCACGGACCTGGCCGCCCAGAGTGTCCAGATCGCTGAAGGCAACCGCGACGGCCTCGACCTGGGCTCCGTTGGCAGATCCGCAGGCGCAGGCGCCGTCGCCGGCGCGGTGGCCGGGCCGATCGCGGCGAAGGCCGGCCAGAGTCTGGCCAGTTCGGTGGGCACCGACCTCGGATCGAATTCGCTGGGCGGAGTGCTGACCCGCGGCGTCGGTGCGATTCCCGGCAACATCGCCGGCAACACCGCCGCCGCTGCCGCATCGTCCGGGGGGCACGTCGACTTCAGCACCGTCGCCGACGGTGCAGGTGCCGGATTCGGTCGTGCCAAACCGCACGATGTTGTCCCCACACATGTCGAGACCGGATCATCGGCCAGCACCCACATCGAGTCCCCCCGTGAATCCCCCGTCACGCCTGGCAGCGAGCAGCCCTCGACCACCGCCACATCCACACCGGCGACCCAAACCCACACCGACACAACACCCTCGTCCAGCACAACGCATCCCGAGGCGAGCACCTCGGCTGCCGCGACCACAACAGGAGTCCAGGAAACCCCTGGTCCGGCTTCGACTTCGGCCGCTGGCCACGACAATCCGACTGCGCCCCAACCCAATTCCGTAACCACGGGCCATTCCGTCGATACCCGTTCCATTTCCTCTGACTCATCTGCTGCACCCGCTGGCAGCACCGGAGGACATTCGACGCCCGACCGCGCCCTTGTAGGCCAAGCACAGTCCGGGGCAACCACAACACCAACGCCGGACCGACAAATCGTGCAAGGACCAGCGACACCTGCATCCAATGCGGCTACCCCCGGCGGAGACCGTCCCATGCCAACAAGTACGGCTCGGGCATCCACCGACATCCCCCAGCGTCCGGAGGGAGCATCCCGATCAGAGACACCTGCCCCTACCGATCGCGGCACGACCCCGCAGCGCCCCACCGAAACCCCTCGTTCATCCAGCAGCGTCGACGCCACGGAGCGGACGTCGGCAACACCCCCAGCACGTGAAACCACCAGCAACACACCACGTCTCGATTCCGGAGCGCACCAGCCCACGGACCGGACATCCCCCAACGGGACCAGTGACCGGTCAACACAGCCGACCCCAGCCGCCAACGGACCCAGTAGCCACCTGCCGGGTCCACGTGACACCGCCTCCCCGCCACGAGAGACCGCGAACTCGGAGCATTCGCGCAGCACGGACACGGCACAACGCCCCGCGCCCCGCTCCCAGGAATCTGCGACGAACCGTGCGCCCGTCGCCGACCGCAATACACCTGGCCCTGACCGCAATACAGCACCCGGCAGCCGTCGCGCACCCGATGATCCCAATGGCGTCCCAAACCGAAGGGCCGCCGATCTTCCCGACCGGCCCGACAGAGCAGAGCACTCAGCTGAACGACGCGACATCGCACAGGAACGACATGATGGCGCGGTCCAAACGCGAGAAGACGTGGCCCCGGAGCGAACTGATCACCCTCTCACTGGCGACGGGGACCCGCACGGTGCACCACCAGCAACTTCCGAATCGGCCAGCCATCCACATCCGTCCGAGGCGCCCACCGAAGGTAAGCCCCACTTCGTCGACCCGGGATCCCATGGCTCGGACCACAACCATCTGTCAGAACGACCTGGTGCACCTGGATCTGAACCGTTTCCGTTGCGCCAGGAGCCAGGTGCCGACCCGTTCGAACTGCCCTATCACCAGCAGAAGTTCGTCGAGCAGTTCGCCGCGAAGCATGACATGCCGTTCGACGACGTCGTCCGCGGCATTCAGGACGGCACGCTGGTTCTCGGTGACTATGGTGTCTACAAGAACAAGAATCAGCCACAACCGCGGCTGGAGACTCCCGACGAGCTCGATCCGCGCTACCTCACCGAGGTCGTGGCCCATGAGCTGGCCAACCCGCAGGAGAAACGGCTCTACGCGAGCGTCGAACCCGACGCATTCGAGCCCGGATGCCATGACAGTGAGTTGCCCGATCACCTGACGCGTTCCATGCCAAGCGACGCGCTGAATGACACTGTGGCACCGATCGACCCCACGCAGATGGTGGTCAGCCATGACGGTGACGACCTGTCACCGATATGGCGTGACCTCAGTGCGGGGGATGCGTTCCTGGACGCCAAGAACGCACTGTTCCGGATGGATTCGCGCGGTCCGGAGGTCTTCGGTCCGGGCTTCGCGCCACGCGATCCCGCCAACCTCAACATCGGCGCCCACGTCGGTCACACCGGCCCCGGCCAGGGTGATGGGTTCGTATCGCTGTCGCGAAGTCCCGAGCACACCATCGCACGGGAAACAGAGATCGCCGGCAACGACTTGAACCGGCTCGTCAGCGAGGGGAAGCTACAACGTCTGCCCGACGGCACCTTCCGGCAGACGTTGTATATGCATGAGCTGTACCACCCGCACGGCATCGACGTGGACGCCACCTTCCACGACGCCACCGCCCGCAGCCGATACCACGCGGGCAGCCACCAGGAAGCCGAGATTTTGGCCCCTGGCGGAATCTCTGGTGACACCGTGTACCGAATCTGGCCGCGGGAGATAGTCCTCGACGCCCACGGCAACCAGGTGTCTGTCAAGGTCGGCGAACCTGTCTACAACCCGCGCTTCGCCCATCTCGACAACCCACGGTTTGCCGAAACTCATCAGCTCGGCACAAGCCGCGATGGTCATCAGTCCGCAGGACACGGAACGGATCGCTCAGGAACAGAGCGAAACGGCCAAGCCGAATCGGTTGCACCGCACGATAATCCGGTTGTCCACCCAGAAATATCGTCGACACGGGCACCAGAATCGGATCCGCCACCGCACCGTCCGGGCTTCGACCCGGCGGTCGACAAATACGTCGCCAGATTCGACGACGGCCGCCTCATCCCCATGGACCCGTTCTACGCCGGCGAATACAACCCCCACATCGGCCGCTACCAACCCACCTGGCAAGAAATCGCCGCCGCCCGCGCCCACCCACCAGGTGAGAGCCCACACGACATCCAGGTGCGCAACTGGCTCGACGCCCAACAACAACCGCACCCCCACGATCCTGCTCCGGAGTCCCCGCCTCAAACCCCGCAGGAACCACGGGCCTCGTCGCGGACACCGGAATCGCTGCCACCGATAACGCATGAGCCGACGACACCACATCCGCCACTCGACTCCGACCCGCTGCCACCGCAGTCCACATCGCCAAATCATTCACGGGCACAATCACATTCGGTGTCGCAGCACGCGCCCGAAACACCGTCGCCGCACGCGTCGTCGACATCCCCGCGTGCCCCAGAGTCACCGCTGCCGACACCACATACACCTGCGCCGGAGTCGCGCTCTCCGACACCGAATCCCCCCGAAACACACCGACCAGTCACGCCTGCACCGCATCGTCCGCCAACGAATACGGCACCCTCACCCCACAATTCGGCCACTCATACGCCGACGCCACCACACCAGCCGGTACCCCGCACACCATCGGTGCCACATCAGCGTGCGCCAGAACCCAGCCCCCACCAGGTCCCGCAACCGCATCCCCGCACCCCGGTACCGCATCGCGAACCCCCGCATAGCTCGACACCCCCACGAGTACCCGAGTCGCACACGCCGGTCCAGCCGACACCCCCACTGCATGTGGGTCCTGCGGACCACTCATCGCCGCACCCGGATTCGCGCGTCACGCAGCACCGCGGTCCGCACGTACACGGCCCAGCCGATCCGCAGCATCCAGCTAGGGCGCTGAGACCGGATCAACCTGGTCCACACCAGGATCCGCGCATACAACACCACGGTGACCATGCACCGCAACGCCTGTCGCCTCAGGATTTGCAGCAGGCACATCAGGTGCGACAGATACGTGAGTGGTACCGCCAGCAGCTGCCCGAGGGCGGCCGTGCCACTCCGGTGCCCACCGAGCATGGGTCGAATGCCAAGCCCGCCTATGACTTCCGGCGCTACCCGGATGCGCACGAAGGCCCCATCGCGATGGCTGGCATCAAGGTGCACGTCACCGCCGACCGCAACGTGTCCCCGGAACGGGTGGCGCAGTTGTGGGAACGAGCGCAGCTGGCAAACGATTTGGCGTTCAATCATGGTCAGCGGTTGTTGTCCGGCGATCGGGTCCTGATCGACTTGGTGCACACGCCGGATCCGGCAGCAGCGAACCTCCACATCCACGTCAGTGAGACCTCCGGGCCCTGGCATCCCGACCACCACCCCGACACGATCGCCCAGCAGTTGCGCGAACATCTCGGACTGCAATCAGAACCAGGCCAGCGCGGACATGGGTTGAGCCCGGACGAGATTCGCCAGCTCAGCAACGACATCGCCAAGGCCGATACCCCAGTCACCCGCGGCGACATTGCGGATGGTCGCGTGATCGGACAAGGCAACCTCAACAACATCGAGGATCCCGCGTATCAGCACGTAGTCGAGGATTCCGTCCGTGCCGGCAATCGATTCCTTGTTGGCGCCGATCCTCACCTATATGCAGGGCACATCAACGATGGTGGCCCCACGAAACCGGGTCGTAGCAACGACTGCAGTGATTGCACGATGGCCATCCTGTCCACGCATAACGGTCGGCCGGTGGTCGCTGCCCCTCGATGGCCGGATGTGTTGCCTGACGGCAGCATCGACACCCGCGCGGGCGAACAGTTCGGTCTACAACGCGCCGAAGCATGGATCGGCGGCACTTGGCAACATTTCAACGACAGCGGCAGATCGATACCCGAACAGTTCCAGGCACTGCATGACTGGGTAGCCCAACAGGGCCCGGGCGCGTCGGCATACGTGCACAACGCCTGGCACGCCCGCGACCCGCAAACTGGGCAAAAGCTCTACAACCCGGACGGCAGCCCGATCATGGGGGGTTCGCACGCTACCGCGATCGTCTACCCGCACGGGGCCAGCGGGCCCATGTGGGTAGACGCGCAACCGAAGCCGCCGATCATCTCCGATAGACCCCCGGCGCACCTGGTCGACAGGTCGATGGGGGTGCGATTCATGATTTGCGACCCGAATGGAGGATCACATGGTGGCACAACGGTTCCCAACCGAGGAACAGGTCCAGCAGTATCTGGCCCAAGCATTCCCGAGCCTGCAGTTCGAAGGGCCGATTTCGTTCCAGCACGGATGGGTGTGCCGTCCGAAACTCACCCCGGAGGAGATAGCGCGGGGCATGGATCTGGGCCTCACCAGTTACGTGGTGAACCGGGAGACGGGCGTGGTGACGGTACACCCGAGTCTGGATCCGTTCACGATCGGGGAGATGTACGACCAGGCGATCGAAGCGGGCCAACCGGTCCAGGGCGCCCAGATCTACCCACATCGCACCCGAACGACAATTCAACGCACACACGAGGACTCGGAAACGATCCAGTATCAAGTCCGGATCGAGTCGCTGGTCCAACCCCCGGAGCCGACCGAGGAATTCCAACTGACCATCACCAAGCACCCGCTCGATATTCGGCCGACCTGGGCTCGCGCGACACGCGCAGCGGCGTGGGCGGAATGGAAATCCCGTCAGGACGGGACTTGGCCGGAACAGGGGACCTTCGAGGACTAGGCCCTGACCACGCGCAGCTACCGCGGGACGTTGAAATTCCATCAACGGTGTCAGCACCGGACTCGGTACTAGCAGGTACAGAGGGTTTGCCCGTACCTCGGGACACGTCACCGGTCGACACGCGCCCCGGTTACTCATCATTGGACACCGCTCAACCGAGTCCAGAACCGACACACCGTCGGCCACATGCCGACGACCCCATACGAAGCACCCGTGAGGACGCGCCCCTCCGCCTCAATCCTGAACAAGCCGCCCGCAACTACGGCCAGCCTGACACACACCGACGAGCCGCAACCGACGAGAGCTCACCGGCGCCGGGCACCGAAGCGGAGCACGGAGCGGATCTGTCGCATACTGCCCACGAGACGGCCGCGGACCTGCGCCGAGCAGAACGATGGGCCGTCGAGGCATACAACGTCATCCGTAACGCCGACGATGTGGGTCGGATCGTCGCGAGCCTCGAAGGTGCCCGCCGCCCGGACGGATCGAAATATACCCAGTCGATGATCGAAGCAGTAAAGGATCACCTTTTCCATCAAGAGCATCCGCTACGCGCAACCGACGGTGACCTCATCAATGCACGTTTCGAGGCCAACCCGGATATTGCGGAGGCGTGGATCCGACTACGGTCCGGTAGGTTCACCGACTCTGATCTCCTCCTGTTGGAGCACGAACTAGTCGAACACCAGCACTCGGTCGAAAATCCCGGTGCCAGCTATGCAGACTCGCACAGGGCCGCGAACCAAGTCGCCAATTGGGAGCGAGGACGCCGTGCATCCAGTCCCGAGGATTACACATGGGATGGTCCGGTCCACGAAAACGATCGCGGTCATGCCGACACCGACTCACACCTCGACGGTCGACGTCCGGTGCCAGGCCAAAGCGGGGGCGAAATGCGGTCGCCGGGCGGACACGAACCCGGTAGTCCGTCAGGGAGAGAGAACACTGGGCGAACCCCCGGCGACGCCGACTTCGAGGCCCCTCGAAGTCACATCGCCGGTCCCGATGAAGCTTCTAGTGCCAGAACATCCGGTGCACGGGACCAATCCAGTCCGGCCGCCGAGTCTCAGCGCTCACGCGGTCATATCGAGCCTGCGGAAGGGACTCGAGATCAGCCGAACACCGCTAATGCCCAGCGCGCAGATTCGACCGACAGTCCGTACCAGATTCCAGGAGTAAGCAAGGACCGCCCCGCCCCGGCAATACCGGAGCGGGACAATCTACCGCCCCCAGCGGGGATGTATCGCGGAGACGACGGGTGCCTGCATAAGCTGAATGATCATCCCAATTCGTGGCGCGATCGCGAAAAAGGCAGATTACACGATTTCAGCGACCCGCCGGGCGTATTCCGCAATAAGAATTATGATCGACACGACGAAAAAGGCTTTGCCCCCAATCCGGACAAAGAAAATGACAAGAAGATAGCCTTTTCCGCAATCCCGGAAGGCCCCAAACAGCCTTACGAGGTAAAAGACCCAGAGATCGCAAAAAAGATTCAACAGGAGTCCGACGAGCGCAAGAAGCAGCAGGTTGCCCGCGATCCGGCCGGACAAGAACTCGCCAGGCTCATCCCGAAGTTCAAGGATTTCGGAATATCAGAGGTTCGTCAACTCAAGGACAGCGAACTCAAGGACGGCGCGATAGAAAGGCTCGAAGAACAGATTTGCGACCATCCGAGCCTTAGCCCAACGGAAAAGCTGGAGCGGTTGGCGGATGCGAGGGAGCTCGAGAAGAACGCCAGGATTTGGAATGCTCAGGGCGTGGAAATGGTGAACACCTCCAAGGGGATGGGCGACCTGGGCGGTGACGCATATTTTCAAGACAAGGAGCTATTTCCGGGCGGTGTCCAGTTAACTCCTTTCAAGGGTGCTGCCGATGGCAGGGATATGGCCGACAGACTCACGCTCGTACCGGCGACCGAATCAACACCAACCAAGCTCATCAATGGTGAGCAGAAGGGCGTCGGCTCCGAACTCGGCTCCGCGGATACCCCACATGGTCGCGCGCAGCAGATGTCTCCGGAGCATACGGCGAGAACCTTGGCTATCGACCGGAACCTCATCACAATTTTCAATGAGACCCCCGCGCAGATGAAGGCTCGCGGTCTCGATCCGAACAGTCCTGAGGGCGTCGCGTTTATAAAAGCCCGAGATGAATTGATCCAGGCGCACCGAGACGGCACCCTGGTAATCGAGAATCACAAGGTTCACGTCGATATCAATGGCAATGTCTCGGTGACCAAATATAGCCAGGTACGTGATGGCGAGCCGGTTCCTGTCCCGATTCTCGGCGGTATCGAACGCCCCCGCGTTCGCTTGCCTGAGCTGGTAATCGAAATGGAACGCGAGCTGGTTCGAGAACATACCCTCGAAATCGCACGCGTACTCGAGGGATTGTCTCCACGTGAACGGGAGGTTGTCGGCCTAGTTGTAGAACTAGCGCGTGACCCCGACACGTTGGATCCCCAAGTAGCAATGCTGCAGCTTCAGATGCGCCAGTCATTGGAGATCATCAATCAGGCAGTAGAAAGAGGCCTGTCGCTCGAGGAAAGAAGCCAGCTGGTCGCGGCCACGAAAGCAGGCTTGATTCGGGCGCAGGAATTGGAACTCGTGCGCAACTTGGAGCTCGTCCAGCGTCTCGATCTGGGCTCCGATTCTGCAGTTATCGCGAAGATCCTGGAATTCGACGTCAAATCACGGGACATGTCGGTGGTGGCAAATATCGAAGCCGCCAACCGGGAGATAGTAAAAGAGGCGGAAGCCAGGGTTTTAGAATACCGGGATCCGCAGATGAAAGAGCGCTCACGGTTCATCGCCCATGTACTCGAGCAGGTCCGCGAGATGGATACGGCCTTCACGCAAGGCAAGGAACCAGATCTTGCCACAGTCCGAGAGAACCTCGATCTTGTGCAACGCACAATCGAGGTCGAACGAGAAAAAGAAGCTCACGCGCTCGATGGACTGGGGCTGGACCCCGCTCATGCCCGACAGGTGACCGAATCGATCGAGGCCGCGCGCGCACGTAACTTGGAGCTGGCACGCAATGAATTCGCGCGAGAAGTACTTCGGCAAGAACATAATCGCGCCGTCGGCGACAATCGAGTTCTGCAGTTGACTCGCGAGCAGGCGCGAACTATGGACGTTCGGACGTATGAGCTCTGCCTCGAACGCGAATCAACCGGTTTCGATCCGCAATCGAGGACTGTCACCTACGAGCTTGCCGGACAACCACCCGTGCGAGTCCCCTACGACTCCATGGAGCGCCGTCAGGCGGAAATCATCAAGGCCATCGAGCGTGGGACGCCCGTCCGAACAGTCGAAATCGATCATCTGACCAGCGCCGGCCAAGGCCGGATCGCGAGTGAGGCCGTGGGCGCGCGCGAGCGCGAAGACGACAGACAAGCTGAGCAACGACGCGTACAGATGCGGCGTGATGAACGCTTACGCGAACAAGCCCGCGCGCTGGAGCGAGAAGGCAGAACGCCTTCCTGAGAGGGGACATGTGCACAGTCACACCGCGATGATGGTTCCCTGAGAACGGAACCAACCGTAAATCGGCGATAGGAATAAGGTTAATCCATGACGGGATGGCGTGCGCTGACCGACGACGAGATAGTCGAATTGGCTACCGGCTTGCGGTCGTTGGACTGGTCGTGGCAGCTGCAAGAGGTGCCCGCGATAGCAGCGAAGTTCGACTGGAAGGTATTGATGACCCGAGCGGATTGGGTCATGCTCGACTGCGGTTTCGGGCTGAGCAGCGGTGCGGTAACCGGCCGCGACGGGGTGGCCGAGTCCATCAAGTTGAAGGTGACCGACTCCGCAAGCGAGGACGCGACCGGCCGAGCAATGGTGCGTGACGCGTTCGTCAGGATGACCGAGGCCATAACCGGCGCCCTCGGCGAACCGACCGCCCGCATACCCGGGGAAACCGCAGAAATCCGTTGGGCTTTCCCGGAAGCAACATTGCTCCTGAAGAATCTGAGTCTCGCACATACCGTCCAATTGATGTATCAGACGAACGCCTCGCTGGCGGCTTTCGATAGATCCATCGAATTCGAACAGCAGGGCCTGATATGACGGGTTGGACGGAATTCGGCGAGCGACTGGCCGAGCAGTTAGCGGTACTGCCCGCGGGCGCGATTGTGAAGATCGTCGAGGCGGGACCTCCTCCAGGCCACCAGCGGTTCGCGCAGTTCGCGCAGACCGACAGCGAGCTACTGGCCGAATTGGTGGGCGATGAGTTCCTCGAACCCACCGCACGGCCTGACGAAACGGGACACCGCTTGATCACCGAGACAGGCTGGCAGGAACCCGATGCCGACCACGGCCCCTACTGGTGGATCGAGCTGCCATGGCCGGTCAATACAGCCATATACCGCCAGTTGGCGGCAATGGTGGTGACCGGACTCCGTGACGCATTCCGAATCACCGACCCGGGGTCCTTGACCTACACCGCATGGAACAAGAACGAGGACGAACGCGACCTAAACCTGCCACTGCTCGGGCTGGCACGTCAGGATTGAACGGTTGCCATCCGAGCTTTGAGACAAGGAGGCCATGACCTTGGCGCTGTACGCAGAAATCGAGAAAATTGAGGAAGACGAGGAACGAGTTCGCTACCGGTACACGGATATACAGGGCAGTCAGTACACGTTGGCCCTGAACAAGGCCACCGAGGTAATCGCGTCGGAGAACGGCGCCGACGATATGCTCTATCGGGCCGTTGCGAGAAAGATCGCAACGGCATGGCTGGACAGTGGAGCAACACCCGAGCGCCTCGTAGTGCAGTCGTGAAGGCAACATCCGGAGGCCTTGCATGAAACTGACACGGCGGTTTCGCCTGGTCACAACTGGTCGGCTCGATCAAGGCCAACTCGAGGAACTTGGAGCGGTCATCGGGCTTACCCTCTCGGGTACTGCCGAGGATGCCGTGGGCAGCGAATTGGGGTGCCGGGTCCGAAACCACCCGCGATACCCGTCCATTCGCGCCACCACTATCACGCTGGTGCGCACCGGCGCCGATGAATGGTCCATCACTATTGATGCCCTCCCGTTTTCCGACATCTCGACATCGATCGGGCTCGTCGAAGTCGGTTGCCGCGCAGCAGGACTGACTGTCACCGGTCGGCACGTATCAGCGGACGCAACGGTAAGCGACGCAGCGCCCAGCCCGGCCTTACTGGAGCGCGCACGCAAACTTCTGGAAGAATCGAGAACACGAATGTGGGGTACGACCTTCACATTCGGCACACCGCCCCCCGAAGCGCCACGAGCGCGTATCACTTCCGAAGACGACCTGACACTCGACTACGCGGCGGCCATCGAAGAGCTGCTGACTCGCCCCGCAGTCCGACCTGCGTCGAAACCCCTCTTCGTCGCCGACCACATACCCGTCGCGCAGCCCACGCCGCGGCCCATCGGATGGCAGGCATTGTCCGACAACGAGATCGCCGATCTCGCCGAGAAACTGCGCACGCTGGTCTGGTCATGGCGAATGGACGATCTACTGCGCTTGGTGATCGTATTCGGTTGGCAAGACCCCAAGATCCACTCACCGGACCGGGTTCAGTTCGCCGCCGGTCTCGGCCCGGACACCGTCGACATCATCGGCGTAGACGGCGACGCGGTACGCATCGAAGTCATCGTCACCACCCAGGCGGCTGATACGCCGGAGGGCCGCGACAGCACATTGGCGGCTTATGCCCGGATGGCGGCGGTATTGACCGGATCCATCGGCGAACCAACCGATCTCCTCGACGACAGGGTTTCCGAAATCCGCTGGGCCGGTCCGGAAACGACGCTGCGGTTGATCGACTTCCACCACACGGTCCGGTTACAGCTGGTAACCAACGACTGGCTCAGCGCCCTCGACCAGGAGGATTGACAACGTCCTGTCCTCGCGACGGGAGCGGTGGCCGGCTGCGTGCTCTTGCCGACTCGGGAAGGGCGGCAACCGTTTGTGCGGCAATCTGATTCGTGTGGCAGTAGCCGTATCCGAGAGTGACGATAGGGTCAGGTCATGACGGGATGGCGAGCGCTGGACGACGCCGAGATTGTCGAGCTGGCGGGTCGATTGCGGTCGCTGCAGTGGTCCTGGCGTTTGGTCGACGTGCCGGAACTGGCCGCGGAATTCGGCTGGCATGTCGAGCGGATCGGCCCACATTCGGTACGCCTTGACGTCGGCTTCGGCCTGGCGAGCGGCTGTGTCGACGGCTGGGACGGACAAGCCCACCACATCGAGCAGTCGGTGACCGACAGCGACTCCGATGAGGCCGACAACGTGTGGGATGCCTTCGTGCGTATGACGCGTGTCCTCACGGGCTCCCTCGGTGAGCCGACTGCGCGGATACCGGGTGAATATCCTCAGGTGCGGTGGGCAGGGCTGCAGCAGGCGCTCACACTGAGAGCGTTTCCGAGTGTGGTGGACCTGGAGTTGGTGCCCAACGAGCAGTTGGTTCTCGACGATGAGGGAGACGCGCTCGCCGAGGCGGAACGCTCATGATCGGCTGGGACGAGTTCACCGAGAGGTTATCCGCTCAGTTGGGGGCCCTGCCTGCTGGTGCGGTTGTGTCTATCAGGGAGGGTGTACCGAACTCGGACCGGCGCCGGTATGCGCAGTTCTTTCAGACCGATACCGAGCTGTGCGCCGAATTACCCGGCCCCGACATGCTCGACCCTGAGGTGTGTGCGAACGCGGAGGGGCTTGGGCACATCGCCGACCTGGGCTGGCAGCCCCCTGCCGGGCGCGACGACTACAACTGGTCATACAACCTGGCGTGGCCTGCGCTACGGGCCGACTATCGCAGGCTGGCGACGATGATCGCCTCTGGTTTGCGGGATGCGTTCGGGATCGTTACCCCGGCACAGTTGACGTATAAGGCGTGGAACGAGAACAAGGGCAACGCCGAGCTCGCCCTGCCGCTGCTGGGGCTGACACCAACTGAGGACGAGCCGGCCTCGGCGATAGAGGAACTCCCGGTCAGGCCGAAACGCCGGTTGCTGCTGATCCTTTCGGGCGAACTCGACCACGATCGACTTGAGCGGTTGCGTGACACGCTCGGCCTGAGCCGCCGCGGCCGTCTCGATGACCCTGAGTCCACGCAGTTCGGTTCACGTGAGCTCGGCGCGGGTGGGGACGCCTCAGAGCTGGCCGAGCTATGGCGCGACGGCGAAAACCAGTGGTCCATCAGCGTCGAGGTCATGCCCGATGCCCTGGTAGAGAGCACCGACGTGGACCAATGGCAGGAAATGTTCGATACCGCCGCCCGGTCTGTCGGTCTCGACGTTGTCGAAGTCCGTGAATTTCCATGATCTTTGCGGGACTGCCGTTACCTGCTGATGGCCCTACTGTCACACGGCCAGGGATGTCCCGCTGGCCCTCGCAGGTGGCCGACGCCGGCTGGATCGATTGTGGTCATCTCGACGATGCGCCGGACAGCCATCGGCGAGCGCGACCGAATACAGAATTCTTGCGCCCGCGTGTTCGATCGATCGTGTTGCACCAGTGGGGCAGCGCCTCTCGTGCGGCAAGCCACGTCTGGGGTATCCCGACGAGCGGTCCAGTGCGGTCGCTGGTGTAGGCGGCGACGATCCCGCCGACGATGGCGCTGGTGGTGTCGATATCTCCGTCTGCTGCAATGCATGTGGTGACTGCGGTCGGGTAGTCGTGCAGATATGTGGCCGCGACCCACATCGTGAACGGCACCGTGTTCTGTGCGGTGACGCGAGATCCGTTGCCGAGTTCGTTGGCGGCCTCGGCTGCGGAGGCGCCGAGCAGGGTGCGGGCGCGGCGGATCAGCCGGGTCGTCTCACCGTCGTCGAGGCGGTCCAGGACGCCGGTAATGAATTCGGTTGGCGTGGGTCGTGTCCCGTTGAGGCGGGCATGCGCGGCGTGGGCTGCGGCGAGTGCGACCGCGACGGCACCGGTGACCCCTTCTGGATGCAGATGCGTCACCTGCGCCGACCGGATCGCTTCGGCGACAACCTTTTCCGGATCGCCAGCATAGAAGGCACCCAACGGGGCAACCCGCATGGCCGCACCGTTGCCACAGGAACCCTCGTCACCGAACGCGGCTGCGGCTGCCTTGCGCCAATGCACGCCGTCGCGGACTCGGCGCAGGGTGCCGACGGCGTTGAAGCCGTAGTCACGGGCGGGGTCGAAGCGTCGCGCGAAAGCGGTAGCAAGCCGATCCTGGTCGATCGCGCCGCGACTGCACAGCTCGGTGACCACAGAGCAGGCCATTTCGGTGTCGTCTGTCCACCCCCATGGCCCGGCGGGAAGATTACCGGCCCGTAGATCTGCGATGGATCGACGCATGATCGGGAACTGCTGGCCTAAAGCGTCCCCCACCGACAGTCCGTCCAAAGAATCAAGCATCAAGTCGACATGCATCGCGTCCGATGATAGCCAAGGCGAAGACGATCTACGCCGATGGCGAATGTGTGATCGAGGGAACTATCCGGAAGTTCCGGATGGTTCGTATCGAAGGCGGTCGCGAGGTCGTGCGCATGTATCAGATGTACACGCGACACGACGGCGCCGAAACTTCGAAGCCGCTTGGCGCTCAGTTCAGTTCAGTTCACCGAAGTGTCGAGCGGATAGCGGGTTTCGAGGCGGGAACGGTCTCGGTAGAAGAAGTTCAGGACGAGATCGTCGGCGATCTGGACCAATTCGTCGCGGCCCTCGACCACGGATACCCACTCGGTCGGCAGGGCGGACAGTCCGTGGACCGCGCCGATGAGGTTGCCGGCTACCGCTCCGGTGGAATCGGAGTCGCCGGAATGGTTTACCGATAGCAGCAGCGCGCCACGCACGTCGCCGGTCCGGAACGCGTACAGCGCGCAGTAGACGGCGATGGCGAGGCACTCCTCCGCGACCCAGCCCTGCCCGATCTGCTCGACTCGCTCCGGTGTCGGCGGGCCGAGATGAGCGAAGGCCAGCGCACCGGCCAGGGCGGACACCGTCTCGGAGCTGTCTGCCGGGATCGAGGTGAGTCGGATGATGATGTCGCGCACGGCGATCGGCAGTTCGACTCCACTAAGCACGCTGTCGATCAGGGCCGCGAACGCGCCGGCGGCAAGATAGCCGGTCGGATGGCCGTGGGTGAGCTGGGCGCATCGCATTGCGGCGTCGAACGCCTTGTGCGGGCCGAGGGCGGCGAGACCGAATGGTGCTGAGCGCACCACGGTCCCGCATCCCTTCGAGTTCGGATTCACCGGCCCCGGTTCACCGGGTAGATGTGGCGCCCGATATTCCTTTGCTTGGAGCCGCAATCCGCTCGTGCACGCATGGCCCGGTGACCGCATCGCGTAAAGGAACTGCCGTCCCGCCAACCAGCCGTCGTGTTCGGGTGCGGGCTTGGCTTGCTCCTGGGTGGTCAGCCAGCGCAGATATGCGCGCCGCAGCACTGGAGCTGGATCCGCGCCGGGCGGGCAACGCAGCAAGCCTTCGGCGGTGAACAACGTCATCTGGGTGTCATCGGTAATTTGCTGCGGCGCATCGGGTATCAGGCCGGGCAGGAAATCGGTGACGCCGGCCACCCCGTGCTGCTCCCTGATCTGTGCCAACTGCAAAAACTCGATCGGCCACCCGAGTGCATCACCCACCGCCCCACCCAACATCGCCCCACGCACCCGATCGAACAACGTCTCGTCTTCCCGCACGGCCACCGATCCTTGCACCGATCTGAACCTGTCGGTCGAGCAGAGTAGATCTGCTGGCCAATCGGCCGAAACCCTGAAGAGCTACTCGAAGTAGTCCTCGTCACCCTCGACGATGGTGTCTGCCCGTTTGAGGCCCGGATGCCGCGGCGGCGCTCACCTCTTGGTTGGTGTTTGCTCGGTCGAAAATCAACTGGCCGGTCTCCTCTCAGGGCGCCGGTTCCGACATCTCGGTGCGCATAGACCGAATCCTGTGTCAGTCAACAGAATCTGATCGCCGGCACGTCAATTGCGCTGGCAGCGCTCCTGCGTGGACCACCTCCGATGGCCATGAGACGACTTCGGTGGGGCCTGTGAGTTCGTGCTCGCGAATATCGGGTGAGGTAGGGTGCTGGGGGGTTCAAGCTGGACAGTTCCACCGTTGAATTGGGGGGCGTATGGCTACGTTCAAGGCTGATCTGGAGCAGTTGGGGAAGCTCGGAGCCACGCTGCACGATCTGGCTCGTGAGGCCGAGGGCGTCAAGCCGAAGCGGACTGCGGAGGTCAGCTCGCCTGAGCAGTTGCAATCCGTGGGTGCCGGATTGCTGCTCGAGAGCGAACAACTTCTCGGGGTTCTCATCCCAACGCTCAAGGAGCGATTGAGCGAGACCGGTGACGTGATGGCCAATATTGCCCAGCAGTTCAAGGACGCCGACGAGAGCAACGCGGACAACATCATGGATCTGTATCGGAAGTCCACCGGCGACTGGACGGTATAGGGGCGAGGATGACTCCGAAAAGCTGGATCGACAACACTGATCCATCGAAGCTGATCGCGCTCGGCGACTCGTGGATCACTTTCGGGCATCGACCTCGAGCACCTGTTCGACAGATACGTCGACGCCGTCACGAAGGTGAACGGCGCTTACTGGGATGGCCGATGTGCTCACGCGGCGCAGGACCGTGCGCGAGCCGACCAGAAGACCATGCAGACGCTCGCCGACAAGATCAATGCTGTCGCGCAGCGCGCCAAACAGGGTTACGACGAGATCGATGCTCCACTGCGTCGTGCGCGGGGCGCGCTGATCGAAGCGGCTCATCGTGGTTATGCCATTGCCGACACCCTCGCGTTGAGCATTCCTTCTGGGAAGTCGGTCACTGACGAGGACAAGCAGGCACTTCTTGTCCTGCAGGACGAGTTGAACGACGCTGTCCGTTCCACCGTGCAAGCCGACAGTAAGGTCCGCGACGACCTGAACAACGCCCGCGCCGAGCTACGCACGGCCTTCGTTGCCACGGCTGCGCTGGGCGTCGAGCAGGGTAAGGCGGACGGGGCGAACCTGACGGACAGTCCGATGCGCTTGGGCCCGGACGGCGTGCAACGCTTGATCGAGGCTGGTCAGTTGACGCCGGAGCAGGTAGCGGCGTTGCAGCGTGGCGACACAGCGACGATCCCGGCGTCGCAGATGGAGTACTTGACCCAGATCAGTCGGTCTCTGGATGGCAAAAGCCCGCAGGAGATCGAACAGATCATGGCCAAGCTGCCACCCGACGGGCAACGGGCACTGGCGAATTCATTCCAGATCGTGTCGAACGAGAAGATCAATGCCGGTGTCACCAACGATCCAGCAATACCGAAGCATGGCGGCGCGAACCAACTGCCCAAGCAGATCCAGTCATCTTTGACACGAAAAGACTTGGTGGTAAACCAGTTTCACAATACGGCCGGTGGAACAACCCGCAGCATCGAGTTGAACGGCGTGGCCGACAACCAGGCCATCGCCAACATGGTCAGAGTCAGCGATCCTCAACTCAGGAACGGGTCCGCGATCGATAGCGAATTACTGGATGTCGGTCGACAGTATCTTGGCGCGCAGGTCAATCATGAACAGTTGCAGCACAGCGCGTTGACGTCGTTCACCGTCGACGGCAAGGGTGCAAGCGATACCTCCGCGATTACCGAGGGAATCTTCGACGCCGTGGGGCAGGACAAGGTCGCTGTCGAGTCGGTTGTCACCGGCCCGAACGGCAAGGACTTCGTTTCCGATGCCCTCAGCCACCAGTGGCCCGACGATGGGAAAGCGGTGTCCTCGCTGTTCACCTTCGGGGACAAAGAAGCCACCGTCGAGGACCCGGGGAACCCAGCCGACGTGCAGTCCGCGATGCGCACCGGCCGGATCATGCAGTCTGTAGCTGAGGCAACCAGTACCGACGAGGCGTGGAAGTTGTTGTCGAATGTTCCCAATACCGACGGCCAGTCGGCGGGGCAGCTGAATCCTGATCTGCTGCAATCGATATCGAAGAGCATGTCACCGTATGTGCCGGACCTGGCCGGCGCTGACCAGCCCGACAAGCCCGGCTTCAACCTGCTGCGCTCGGACCACACGTCCTGGGCTGATCCCAACGGCAACAACAGTTTCAGAGGATCAGCCAACATCTTCGCTCTGATGAACACCGATGATAAAGCGGGAGAGCTGTTCAATGGGGCCGCGGTGGCTGAAGTGCTGCGGCAGGAAACCAAGTTCGGGGCAGACCCGACCAATCCCGATGCCGGTGGCTGGTTGTCGACGGCTGGCAGGCTGCATGGGCTCATCGACAAGGGCAACATGATCGAGGTTCAGGACCAATACGACGATCAGCATGCGCAAGAAGAAGCGAGCTACAAGCGGAAAGCGGCATGGTTCGATGCTGGTAAAGCAGCGTTCAGCTTCGGGTCCGGTTTCGGTGGTACAACCGAGAAATTCGCATACGCCCTCGTCAACGGCAGCGGGGACTCGCTGAAGGACGCATTCACCGGAGGTCGACCGGGTCCCGCCGCGCTTGCCGGACTGTCAGGCGCCGATTTCTACCGTGACGACTACGCCATCCTCAAGGCACGTCAGGACATCGGGCTTCCCTTGCCGCAGATCTCTTCCCAGCAGTCGTGGATGTTGGACGGAAACGGGCAATTGCTCAACTACGAGCAGATGCGAGACAAGCTCGGAAATGACCCGCAACGCAAGGATGCGTTCGAATGGTTGGTCACCCGAATGGGAGGAGGCGACGGCCATCAGGTCCGCAATGGGTACTCCGACGTGGTTCGAAAAGATGGGTGACCCTGGCAGATTCGGCGTCGCGGCGATGGCGGTGCTTGTGTTATCGGCAGGCTGCTCAACCACTGACGACGCCAGCAGCCAGACACCCGCAACGCCTACACGCACGAACCTGGAGTTGATCAACTCCGATGTGTGGTCCGCGGACCCGGCAGTTGACCTGTTCAGCAGAGGTGCCGAGTTGGTGCGCGCCACCGTCGAGTCAGGCGATCTGACGCTGTTCGGTGGAATCGACGTGGCTTTCCCGGGATATGCGGCTGCCTTTGAAACGCCCTACGATCCCGGCAATTACGATATCGAAGCGACCTTCTACTCTGGGCACGGTACTTTGCCCCAGCAGCGGAGGACGGAATATCTGCACATTACGAACTACGTCGCTGACAGTCATAGAGTTTCGGCTGTTGTGTGCCGATTCTACACCCGGCCGGACGCAATTCCGGGGGAGGAAAGCAGTGCTCACACTTTTTGTCAGGGAGTCGCTCTTGAAAACAGCGGGACTGACGCCGGGGCACCTGGTCGGCGCGATGAATCTGCGGAAAACGTCTCCGCTGGCGGGGGCAGGGTGCCTGCGTGGAATGTGTTCGGAACCTGGAAGATCAAAAAAATAAAATTCCTGGGCGGGGACGAGACTCCGGACAGTTGCTTCACTTGGTGGAGCGAAAAGTTTCCCTATCTGATTCGGGTAGGGAACAGGCGGTTTTACGAAGTCGCGCCCGGTGCCACGATGCCGCCGGAGCCACTGGCGAAACACTATCCGGAATGGATCGGTCCGTCCTCGTGAGAAGCCGGAGTGAACTATTTGGCAGGTAGGGCTGACTCGACAATCGCTGCGATCTCCTGAGCATGGTCGCACGCATTCCAGCGAGTGAGCGCTAGAGTGCTGCTCACTGACACGTCAATCGTCGCGTCCGGGCCGGTCATGACGACGTAGCATGCTTCTGCTGCGGGCTCACGGTAAGTAATCGCCTCGCGGTTGTTCACCTTTATTTCGGTCGCTGCATTGCCTTCGCGTTTGCGGAACTCGTCGAGGGTCACGTTGGTCGAAGAAATTGTCAGCGAACCTACTCTGCCTGTCTTCCCGTGCACATCCTCCTGACGTTCGAAGGTGCAACTAATGAACGCGTAGCCGTCATGAACCTGATCGGCACGTTCACGGGTGTTAGGGACGAACCCCGCTTTCGTGATGGTGTCGTCACCGATTTCGAAACACGGATCGAACTTCACCGGACTGCGGGAGTTACGAGGTTGATCCGGGGCGGGTTTGACGGATACGGCGATGCTTGGTTTCGATGTGGTCGTGTCCGTCGGTTCGCTCGGGCTGTTGCGACTCGAACAACTGGCAGCCACGATGGCGCCCATGGTCACCGCCACAGCGATACTGGTGTGTTTCACAGCGTGTCGTCACCCATCCCTGACAGATCTCCCGCGATCTTGACCCTGTTCGCGTTGACCTGATCGGCCTCGGAGATCAGCTGACCGGCGCGTAGGTATGCTTCCTGCAGCCGCATCGCTCCGTCGATCAACTGGTTGATTACCTTGATCCCGTCGGCTGCTTTGTTCGAGAAGCCATCTTGCAGTTGGTGCCCGGAGGGGAAGCCACCGAACCCCTTGGCATCCTTCACCGTGCGGAGCTTGTCACTGATCTTTTGCAGCCCGATGATCATCTGGTCGTACAGCTGGACCGCTTCGTGGACTGCCTGGGGATCGAATGCGATTTCGCCTGCGGCTGCCGCGTCGTTGAATGCTTTGATCTGGGCTTGCCCGTAGTCGATGTTGGTCGTGCTCACCGCTGCCCCCAATCCGCTGGCTTCCGAAGGAGATTACACGAGCCCACATCGGGTTCGTTCGCCTGACGTTCGCTGCGATGGCTGCGTCGGCGAGCACATCTACCGAATGCCTTGGGAGGGACCGGCATTCAGCGTCAACTGGGAAGATCTGCTGGTAGTGGCCGTGTTAGGCTCCGAACGGACCGATCGGTGATGCCTAGGGGGAATGACCACGATGGGTGATCAGGACAAGCCATCCACGGCGTCGATTCCCGGTCTTCAGGATCTGTTGGACCAGCGCGACGTCCAGGTTGCTACACAGAGGTCAGCCGATTCGCAATCACGAGCGCGGCGCGATGACGCGGAACTCAGCGACCTGGGTGCAGGCGCTGACCCGGATTACGTCAACACCGAAGAGCACTTCGAGGGCATGACTCTGGAAGCCATGTACGCCGGGGTCCACGGTGACGCCGTCGGTATGGGTGGCTTGGACGCGGCGGGCCTCCAGACGATGCGCAGAACCTGGTTTGAGTGCTTCTCCGAGCTCGCCAATCTGTCGACGTTCAACCTGATGGGGCTGAATCGGATCTTCGGCAACGGGGGTTGGCAAGGCGCTAGCGGATCAGCGGCTCAGCATGCATCGCAACAGTATTCGGCCGTTGCCAATCAGGTCGGCCGGGTGTTCGAGACGATGAGCCAACGCCTGGATTCCCTCGGATGGGCTGCTGAAGCTGTGCGTATCGCCGTCCCGGCTCCGTCGTCGTCGGTAGTAGATGGGCTCGATCCGGATAATCCTGCGCAGTCGGTGCTGCCCGGCCTGATCAATCCTGAGTATTCCGACCAGGTCGATAGCACGCGGGAAGAGGCGCGGCAGGCGGCCATCAGGGCGCTGAACAGTGTGTATAAGCAGACCTTTCCTCCGGCGGGATCTGGGGTGCCGACGTATGCGACGGTTCCGCAGATCGGGGCGAATGCGGACCTCGGCGTCGTCGGCGCGAACAATGGCACCAGTCCCGGAAGCATTGGAGCGGGCCCTGGCACGTCTGGAGACCCTTCCGGCGCTGATAGTGCTACGGCACCGCAAAATGCCATGTCTGATACGTCGTCACTGACCGCGACCCAGCCATCCGGTACGAGCCCAGCAGGGGTGCCCATGCCGGAGATGACGGGCACCGGTCCCAGCACCACAACGACACCTGCGGGTGTCGGGAACGGCCTTGACTCGCCTGGAGCGGCTGGGCTGACCGGACTCGGGAGGGGAGCAAACGGTGTGGGCGGCCCCGACACGAGTCCTCGGATAGGTGGCCCGGGTTCGTCGGTTCCAGGAGCACCTGGTGCTGCTGGGGTGGTCGGCTCTGCCGCAGGCGCGGCGGCGGCAACTCGCACTGGGACGGGCACTTTCGGGCCAATGGCGCCTGGTGCCGGTACTCGACGTAAAGACGGTGAAGGCGACGGTGAGCACCATGCCCCCGACTATCTGCGGGGAGTCGCCCCGGACTGGACCGAGGGACTGGACACACCGGTCGAGGTGATCGGTGAGGCCGGTTTCCCCGAAGCGGATCCGTTTGCCATCGTTGAGGCGGTTCCGCCGACACCGGTCCGCAGTCGGCAACCTATAACACCGACTTTCGTTGAGGCTGCGCCCGTCGAGCCGCGAACCGCGGTCGACGCCGCTCCTGCGCCTGCCGCGGGTACGCTGCCAGCGTCGGAGCCCCCTGCATCCTCAGACACCGAAGCAGAGCCGGGCCAGTCGGCTGGGTTCTCTGGGACGGGTCCCTCGCTCGATGACCTATTCGCCGAATACAGGTGGCGCGCAGACGATGTCGATGCGGCACTGGCGACGGAGCAGCCAGACGCTGGGCCCGAGAAGCGAAGGTCGGGCGCCGAGTAGTGAAGACCCAGACGGTGTGGACCTTCACTCCGGACGAATTCGCCTGGATTTGGACCGAAACCGGGCTCGACGTCTATCCAGACCCGATCAGCATCCTCGAATCAGCGACGACCGCAGAGGAATACACGCAGCTGATAAAGGCGATCAGCGCCCGCTACCCACGCGGAGCAGATCCCGATCTGACCGCACCCCTTCGGGTTCTCGCACATCCTGAACTACGCATCGTCTGCAAAGGCCGATCCCTCAACTCCCCCAAGCGAGTTCGCTCGCTCGGCGCGGCGACGGCAGACCTCGGCGTCATCCTGTTCCAAAAATCCGGTCCAACCCCAGATTTCGGCGGCGACATCAAACTCGTTGTCACCCAACGCCACCACCTCGCCAAGCACATCGCCGCGACCATGCCGCCGTCCCCGCCCGGCGGCGCCGAAACGATGATCGGCTACACGCCACGAGTGCGTGGCGAACAGCCGCCGACCTCATGGAAACCAGCGCCCAACGGCGAACGTGCCGTCGAAGAACGCATCCGCGCTCTGCTGCGGCTACCCGGCACCGCCGAGGGCCACTTCCGGATCCAACGCCACCCCCACGGTCAACGGCCGCATCCACCGGAATACCTGAGCTGGATCGACATTCGCAACGACCACCCGGCGGCCGGTCGCTACCTCATTGACGTAAACGACAACGACACCACCGTCACACCCGCTTCTCCCGCAGTCATCGTTCGTGAGTTGCATCGCCGCGTCGCACCCGGGTCCTGATTGTCCGTCTACCGCAGCCGAGGAAGCCAGCGATGGTGACAGATCCGCCCCCATGTTTGGCGTGGCCTTGCGGGTGATTTCCGACCGCGGTCTGCTGTAGATCATGACGTTCCGAATCCGATGAGTTCAATCTCGGTGCTTCGGTAGCAGATCGCTACGACGGCGCCTGGTACTGCCAGCGGTGTACTGCCGTCGCATCGGTTGTTGTCGCGGTCGAGCGGGTAGGTGGCGACTGGGGTACCGTCGGTCCGGCTCCATGAGTGGATCTCGGCATGGGGCTGGCCGTCGGATCCTTCGTAGAGGGTCGCTTCGACGAGTTCGGTAGCGAGAAATATGTCCTTCGCACCTGGGAGCGGGTAGCGGCCGTGGAGGCCGGAAAGCTTGTAGCTGACAGTGTTTTCGTCAATTACCGTCACGTGCAGTGCGTCCGAATCGTAAGGGTGTGTAGGGACCTCAGTCAGCACCTCGGGGCCGTTCGGATCGGCGGCGCTCGGCGTCGGGGTGTTGGCCGGAAGGATCGGGGCGGTCGCGAGGCGATCGGGTCGGTCGAGGATGATCGTTCCGGATTGGTGCGCGTCATAGGAAGACCAGTTGACGACAATGGTGTTGGCGAGGGCTCGTGGAAGATGCCACGGATTGGTTTCCGACACCGATATGACATGGGTGTTCGGATCAGGGGCAGTTCGGGTGAAGTCGGACTCGGTCCACAGCACGTGTCCCGTGATCGCGTCGAATGCGATCCAGCCCTTGTTATCCCAGCGCCCGAGCACGACCGTGCCGCCGTCGAGCGACCGCAGCGATCCGGGAATGTATTCGACGCCGAGTTCCTCGCCGCGTTGCGCGTTCGTGCGCAGGTAGTGCCACAGTGGCGTACCGGTGGCCCCGTCGTAGGCGGTGAGGCCTTGGGTCGAGGCGAGCACGAAACCGGTGCCCGCCACCGCTATGTCCGGGGCGCGAAGGTCGTAGCCGTTGTCGGGATACCGATCGACGGCGATCATCGGGATCGGGATCCGGTAGCGCTCGCTACCTATCCTTTGTGGAACCGCCGGAACCCGCACTGCGGCAACAGTGTTGTGGTCGATATTGGCGCTGTCGTCACCGGCGCTGATCGCGGCTGCGGTGACCCCTGCAGTGGCAACGAGGCCCAGTGACACCGACGCCACTAGGGTCCACCGCCCCAACCGGTGCACATCTGCGGGACGTAGGGCAAGGCCGATCACCAGTACCGTACCGGCGAGCACGAGCCCGTCGGCGGCTACTGCGGTCGGCAACTGGGTGAAAAATGGGTACTCGAATTGGATGCGTCCGTACATGCCTGGCAGGTGATTCTTGGCTGCCATGACCGCCGTCACCGTCGCGGCGGCGAGCGCAGCGAGCACTAACACGATCGCCCGGCCGGAGCCTTCCCGTGCGCGCAGACCTCGGACAACAATGCCAGCCGCTACGACCAGCATGAGTGCGCCGAGTACCGCTGCAGTGGTGGCGAATCTGTCGGGCACGTCGTTGATCGGTAGCCGGAACGACCCGAACACGTCCTCACCGTCGACCATCCGGTCGTCCAGTTGTACTTCCGCCGCGAAGAACCGGCTGTGGATCCCAAGGATCGTGCCGCCCGCGATAAGACCGAAACCGACGGCACCGGCAGCTGCCGTCAGCCTGGCCAGCCACCTGGATGAGCCGTTAGTTGTTGACGTGATGTCGGAATTCATTCTGTCCCCCAATGTGTGCACGCCCGGCAGTACGGTCGTTGAGTTGTGGTGTCCTGCCGCCGGAACTAGTCCATGGCCGTACTGGCGAACGCGATGAGGTCGGTGCGCCAATCTCGGTCGGAGTCGAGCAAACTTCGTCGAGACCACAAGGGGCGTCCAACTCGTCGCCGATACCTCTTAGCCCATGGATCATCGGACCGCGCAGCCAGGCTCGTCTCGGGATAGAATTCGGATCGAGCTCGATGAGGTCTGCAAATCCCGCGTCGTTGAACGCTTTGATCGTGGCTCGCGACTCGAGTCGATATTCGCCGCGATCACCGCTGCCCCCGATCTGCTGATCTCCGAGGAAGCGTACACACGGCGGCATCGGATTCGATCCACCAACTTTCGACGGCATCCCTGTTCTGCGGGTAGGAGTGACTTGCCACTACCGCCCGCGCCTGTGATCTGGCTCGGTCGAATCTCGTTCCAGCACAGGGAATGAGAAGTCCGGCAGTCGGCGCGTTCCGGCCGCGATCTCGAAGCACAGATCGCTGTAGGCCACGGCGAGCTCGGTGAGGCGATGCTGGGTGTAGCGAGAAACCAGTGTCGATGTGCCCTGCGCGGCGGCGCGGGCATCGACCGAGAACTGAGCGAGCCGGTCGATCACCATGCCGACTGTCTCGGTGTGCCGATATGCGGCATCAAAGGCTGGCGGCTGATCGGCGCTCAGCCAGCTGTCGATGCGCGACACCAGTCGATTGCGCTCGCGGTCGATCGTCCCGATATCGGCGCTGTGGTCCAGACGGGCCTCGTGCAAGCTGGCCAGTTCGTAGGCGCCTTGCAGGATCGGATGCGCGATGGCCACTGTTCCAGCGCAGGCTTGCAAGATCATGTCTTTGGACGGCAGCGGTGTCCTCATGCCTGCCTCACCGCGTGGGCCAGCTGTCCGGAACCGGCGGTCACCGAACCCCCGGCTCGCGGTGACCGCCGCGGTTCTTGTCGACGGTCCTGCGGAATCGCGGTTGCCTGGGCGCATGCAGTATTCAGAACGAGCCAGCGCCGGTCTTGGCTTCGTGGGCGCGCGAAGATCGCTGTCGGGGTGATCATTTCGTCTCTTCAATGTGTGCTCGGAGTTGGCAGGCGAGGTGCTGATCCAGTTCGTTGGATCGCGCCGATCGCAGGGGAGTGGTCGCGGATGGTTGCGTCGGGTTCGCGGCGTTGGACTGGGCATGTGGGGTGGTGATCGAGGTATATGCCGTACTGAGGGTGTCCAGCGCCCGCCCGAGAACTAGGCATTGGGGTGGGCAGCGGTGGTGGATGCTCATGGCGCGTATCGCGTCGTCGTCGTTGAGCGCACCAGGGTCTGTGAGGCAGTCGGTCAGATGCGTCTCATCGTCGGGATCGAATGGTGTCGAGGTATTCACGGCACCGCCCGTTCCGCGGCCGCGTTGTCGTCGATGATGTGCGCTCCGATCCACTGGCATGGTTGGGCGTCCCATGTGCGGTGTTCGCCGATCTGGTTGTCGGACACCGGGACTGAGCCGCAGAGCACGGCGGGGCACGTCACGCTGACTAATCGGTTGTCGCCGTCGAATTGCGGGCGCCCGCAGTCGGCGTACAGCCGAACATGGCCACAGCCCGTTGCGCCATAGGTCGGTGTGGGCTGGTGATAGCGAGGGCGTGTGCGGTCCGAGGTAGGGGGCGTTTGTGGTGGATGTGATTGGATCCAGCGTCGCCAGTTCAGGCGAAGTGCGAACCGCGCCGATACGGGGCTGGTATGGACGTTGTGCGGGGTGCGCGTCTTGTTGCAGTACCGGTCATTGAACATGGGGCAATGCACTCCCTTTCACGGGATGATCGGCGATGGGTGGGTGGAATGCTTTGGGGGACAGTTCTATTCATTGCCGTGTGGCGCGTTGTGGTAGTCGGCGGATGCCGCAGGAGAGTTCGTTGGCGAGGTCCTGATACGCGTCGGCGGCCTCGGCGAGCTGCAGTGAGGCGTCGTAGAACAGTTCGTCCGGTGCGGTGGCGAGTCCGATATGGGTGTGCACGGACTGCTGCGCGAGCTGGTCGATGACCTGCCCCATGGTGTGGGTGGATAAGCGCGCGGCGGGGAACGGGATCGGGGTGGCCGCCACTACCCATTGATCGATTGCCGACATCACGCGGGTGCGTTGCCGGTCGATGTGCTCGAGTGCGCACAGCGGCGTGTGTTCGCGGGTCTGATGCAGTATCGCGAGTTCCCCGACCGCGTCCAGCATGGGATGGTCGGTCATGGTGTGCAGCCCCCGGCAGGCGGCGAGCACGGCGTGTTTGTCGGGGAGTCCGGCGAAGGTCACCAGTGACCCCCCCAGGGCTGGAAGTCGCCGCGCCCGCCGCGTGATGTCGGTGGTCAGATCGGTATAACCATCGACCAGTTCCGCCAGCCGGAACCAGGCCGCGTGCACGGCGGGGTCGGCAGGATCGATGGTCATCAGCAGGTGGTATGCGTGTACCTGGGCTTCAGCCAACCGGGCTATCACCGCTCCCAATGTCTCGGTGTGCATGCTCGCCCCGGGCCGCGGGATCGGCAGGTGATCGGTAACCCACACATCCACCGCGAGCACGAGTGCACCTCTACGGCAACGACATTCACTGCCGAACGCGGTCAAACGCCGCTGGTACATGACACCGAAGTCGTGCGCCAGCTTCGCCAGTGGATGGATTCCTACGTGATGGCCCCGGATCGCCGACAACAGCGCCTCACCCGAGGGGAACAGCGCTACCGCGCCGGGTTCGCAACTGCCCGAGACCGTCGCGCTCCCAGCCGGATCTGGAATGGTGTGCACAGCTCACCGCCACACCACACAAGACCGAACCGGGCTGAGGAGCCGACGAGCAGCGGAGACCACGCTGGTACGCGACGGCAACGACTGCGCAGTCGAGGGCTGCGACACCCAGAACCATCCGGTCGGATGATCGGTCATTGGAAGCCAGACTCGTTCGCCGGACGCGAGAATCCGCACGCCGCGTTCCTCTAATTGGGCCAGCGTGTGCATGCCGAGCCTGCCGCCCCACGCCGGACCGACGAGGAAGACCCAGTCGCGATTCGGTCGTGAGTAGCTGATGATCGGCATCGACACGCACCGGGTCTCCTCGAGAAGCACCTCGCGCACGTGCCTGCCCAGACCCGCGGGCATCGCCACCGCGCCCAAGGCTGGAGTCGCAATCACCGACACACGCTCGAACGCACACGACACCGCGAACCCTCGCGAACAGCTCTCGGTCACCTGGCATGGGCCGGTGAGCCCGTTCCTGTCGAAGCAGGTGTGACGTTCCTTGCTCCGGGTAGTGACACCAAGTAGATGTCGGGCCCCGATGGTTGACCGCTTCTTGAGTGTATGGATGCGGGCGACGGGGTTGAAAAGTTCTGAAAGGTCTGTTGCGGCCCAACATTTGGGTTAGTCCGGCTGCTGACGAGGGCTTGTGTGAAGCGCCGAACCAGGGTGTCATCTGATCTTTGCAGCAGTCCCTTCCGCTTGTATGCAGCGCCGATCGCATCCGGCCTACCTCAATCCTGGGGCTCCTCGTCCCGAGATAGGACTGGACAATTCTTATTCACCAGGGCTGCAACGCCATTCACGCGTTGTCCCATAGGACGCATCATCAGAGCCAGTGAGATTTCGACGCAACAAGAAGGGCCGGGTCCGCCAGTGGTCGGGATTCTGCGATGCACAGCCAAGGAGGAGTCATGGCTTGGCAACATCTGGAGTCCCGGGCGCGAGTGGAAGCCCGTCCGAGACGCCGATGACTGGGGGAAGACCAACGAGGTGGTCCTGATCCTGACCGGTCGGAAACAGCAGCAGGCCGTGGAGTTCCTAGGACATGCCAAGTCCGGCCGAGAGGTAGGAACCTGAACAGCCCCGAGTTTCCTGCCGGCTTCATGGTTGAGTCATCACCGGCTGGGATGGCTGTCGTTGAGCGTAGTAGGCGGCCTCGTATTCCTCGGGTGGGATGTGTCCGAGCAGGCTGTGCAGCCGCCGGTTGTTGTACCAGTCGATCCACTCCATCGTGGCGAATTCGACGTCGGCGAGCGATTTCAGCGGCCCGGTGAGAAACGGGCTATCGCGGGCCACTGTCTCGGTTTTGAACAGCCCGATCGTCGATTCCGCGAGCGCGTTGGTGTGTCCTGTTCGTGCGGGAATGCCGACTTGGAGACCTCAACCCACCGGTCATCGCTATCTACCACGTCACCACCTACCGCTCGGCCCCCCGCGGCCGAACGCGGGTCGCGTGCTTCGGCAGTTGAGATTACCCGTCGATGGCTGGTGCCGAGCAGTGGCACGCCAATGTGCCTGGTCGCTGTGTTAGTCGCGAATGACTCCCGCGCTTTGTGCCCTTGTCGCCGCGCCCCATAGCCTGGCGCACCGTAGCTGAACTACTGCACGCCGCTCGAGTCGCATCCTCGAAGACCGACTGCGAACGTTCGATTCCGACGCGGCAAATGCGACTACGAACTGGCACTCTGGAAATGGCGTCGGTAATCATGGTTGGACGATCTTGCGAGGCCTGCCGCGTTTCGGGGCAGCAGGTCGCCACGCTGTTAAGTGATCGTCAGTGATCGCGTGCTGATGCTGAATCTTCGTACTGAAGTCGACAATGTTGTGGAGTCGATCGGGATGCCACTGGCGGATCCACGGTTCCAGCTCCATCAGACCGGCGAGCAGAGGCATCAGCTGGCCTTTTGTGGTGTTGCCGTTTGTCGAGCTTTGGCCCCGAGCGTGATTGGCTGCGGTGTGGTGGGGTGAATCCCTCCGGGCGGGTCTGTCTGGTCCTGCTATGTCGCATATGACAGGTGAGATCCCATCAGACCGACGGGCAGGTCGTGTTATCGGTGACCACCGAGCTCGGATTCGGGTGGACCGAGCGAACCCATGCGGCTGCCGATTCAGTGTCAGCATCAGTGCAGATTCCGACGACATGGATTGTGCCGAGATCGCGGTTCCTTGCTCGCACGCGAAGAACACGGTGTGAATGCCTGTGCGGGTTGGGGTGGATGATGGCAGCAGACGCCGAGTCACCAGGCGCGTATCCGGCGACGTAGGTGAGCAGCTGATGCACGTCGGCGGCCGACACGACGCGGGATTGATACGTTTTGTATTTTGCGTCGACGGGGAAGAACATGTGTTCGTTTCCGGCGCTGGGGATTTGGAGCAGGACGTCGGGTCGTAACGGTGGGCGGTTGTCGATGTCGCCGTGGACCGTGATCGCGTTGGGGCCGGTGCATGGGACGATTCGGGCGCCCGTCGGGGCTGCGTCGGCTGTCAATCGGACCACGGCTGATTCCCATAGTCTGGGCATGTCGAGCAGCAGGCTTTCGGCGGCTGTCCCGGTATCGGCAACTAGGTCGGCCACGCCACCGCCTCGTAAGACCAAACCGGACCAGAGGTGCGCTGGTTGGTAGCGACGATTGAGGCGGGTGTATGTGGCCCGGTTCAGGGCGTGCAGCGCTGCGGAAACTGAACCGTGGATGGGGAATTCGGCCGCGATGGTGGTGAGCTGCTGGGCCAGTTTCGGATCACTGACCATGGTTCGTGCGGCGCGTAGTGCGTGGCCGCATATCTGGTTTTCCCAGATGTCGACACGGCGGTCGAAGTTCTGTATGTGCAGTTGGTCGAGCATGCCGTAGCGTCGGGTGGCTTGGGCTACGGCATCGAATCTGCCGCGGAGGACCGCGACGACGTCGTTGTGGCGGACATATTCTCGGCGAAGCCCATCGCGCAATAGGTTTCGGCATTCGCCGAGCAGAGCGGCGGCGACGATGTCGGCGAAGCCGTGGCGGTCTACTGTCCAGTCGCGGGTCGTTGCCTCGTGGGGGACGGGTGCGGCCATCGCGTAACACAGCCAGCGGATGAGGGATTCGCCGGTGAATGCCATTTTGGGGGTGATTACCAGCCGGATTCGGTCGAGGGTGAGGACTCCGACTGTGGCTTCGGCTTTGAGGAGCCATCCGTGGCGGTCGGGGGTTACGGTGAAGCGGCGTTGTTGCTGTAGGGCCTGCAGGCGTGCGAGGTCGCGGCTGGTGAGTAGGTCCTCGGCCACGGTGACCGAGTGGTATTCGCCGAGACGGATTTCGTGGCGGTCAGTCATCGAGATCCTGTGTGCCAGTGGCGAATTCCTCGGCGAGTACGGTGGGTAGGTCGCTGATGGCGATGTGGGCGGGGTGGCCGGTGTTCGCGTCGACGAGACGGCCGAGGATTCGGCGGAGCAGTTCGACGCGGCCGACGCAGTAGTCCTCGATGAGGGGGAGGATGTCGTGGTAGTAGGCGGCGGCGAGTTCTTCCTCGGTGGCAACAGGTTCGTTGTTGCGTAGCAGATATGCGTGGCCGATCTGGTGGTCGGCGTCGAGGCTGGCGGTGATGCGGTCGTTGACTGAGGAGAGAAATCCCGGTAGGTCGAGGGGGCCGACGGTGCCGGAGAGGGCATCGGGGTCGGGGCTGACGGGGAGGAAGGCGAAGCGGCGGCGGATTGCGGCGTCGAGGTGGCTGACACTGCGGTCAGCGGTGTTCATCGTGGCGATGATGCGGACGTTCGGTGGGACGGTGAATTTGCGCTGGCTGATAGGGAGGTCGACGCTCATGCCGCGCTTGTCGGATTCGAGGAGGGTGATGAGTTCGCCGAAGATGCGCGGCAGGTCGCCTCGGTTGATTTCGTCGATGATCAGCAGGAAGGTTTCGTCCTCGTCGGCAGCTGCGGCTGCGGTGCAGAGTTTGTGGAACAGGCCGTCGGTGAGTTCGAGGTGCAGGCCTGCGCCGGTGGGGTGATGTGTGGGCTTGAAGCCTTCGACGAAGTCCTCGTAGCCGTAGGAGGGGTGGAAGGTGACGATGCGGGTGCGACCGGAGTCGAGCATGGTGTCGACGGCGTTGGCGCGGTCGGCGGAGTCGATGTCGTTGGCACGACCGTGTGCGGCGAGTGCTGCGTTGATCGCCAGTCGGGTCTTGCCGGTGCCGGGCGGGCCGTACAGGATCGCCTGGCCTTTGCGGTCGAGGGCTGCGAGGACCTGCGAAATATCTTCGGGGAGTTCGATGACCGCGTTGTCGTGTTCGGTTCCCTTGTGATTCGAGCCCTGCAGCAGGACTGACAACAGCTTGTCGGGCAGCTTGTGGAAGGTGGGCACCCAGGCGTTCTGTGGTTCGGGAAGGTCTTGCTGGTAGGAGGTATCCCACGCCACTGGGACAATGTGCTGCAGATGCGGACGTGATTCGTCGAAGCGGTAGCCGTCGGTGACGGTGCCGATCGCAAGAACATGGGACTTCCCACGGTTGGCCACGATTCGGTCGCCGGGCTCCAGGTCACGGTAGGCCAACAGGTTTCGTGCCTTGACGAGGTTTCCGCCGGTGCCCTGGTTGGGGTAGCTCGCGTCCAGGGCTGCTTTGAGTTCGGTGTCGCTGGTGTATTGGGTGAGATCGCCGACCTCGTCCCAGCCGACGCAAATGTAGCCTCCGGCGATGCAGTCGTCCCAGTACATGGCGTTCTTACCGGGGGCGATCTTCCATGCAGTCCGCTTGCGTGGCTTCGGGTCGAACTCCTGGTACAGGAATCGCATCACCTCGTGTGGTGCCCAGCCTGCGAACTCGGCAGTATTGGCAACAAGCTCACGGAGTTGGCGGTTCGCCCGCCACGCGGGGACGTTGCGTTCTGGGGTTCCGCCAAGCGTTTCGATGAATCGGCGCAGGTGTGAAAGCGAGAAAATCGGTAGGAAATGCTGGGGGTAGTAGGTCGCGAGGGACTTCGTCACCAACGCCTGGCCCGACAACAGCACGTTCAGCTCGTCGAGTGCCGCGAAATCCTCGCGGCCCGCCGCGTCGAATGCGGCAACGAACTGCCCGCGCAAACGTTCCCAGGCTGCGTCGATCTCGAGACCTGCGAGTGGCGGTGCCAGTCTCCACTCGCCCGAGTTGTGTCGGAATATCATGTGTTTACCCGCGCTACCACCGCTGATGCTGCCGAGATCGGTGGTGACGAATTCCATCAGACGGGAGTAGCCGAGTCCGTCACCGTCGCGGCCGAGCCCCAGGGCGTAACGGGTGAGGGGAAGCGATCCCCACTGGTCCAGCGGGAACAGATCGAGGACCTGTTGCCGCTGTTGTTCCGCTCGGGCAACGGCTTCCGCGATCGAGGCGCGGTCGAAGTCGGCTACGGCGGTGCGGATGTCCATGATGTCCTTCCGATCGGCGGGGTGATGTTTGTGATGAAAGTCAGTGTGTTGCTGGGGGAATGCGGTGATCGGCCAGATGGCTGAGGATGCCCTGGTTGGCTCCCAGCAGTCCGGGAACTTCACCTCCAAGCCCGGGCGGACGGGTTCGGTCGACGGGGGCGCATTGAGCAGTTCCGACTGGTCCAGCTGATGGTCCCGAACTATTGCGATGTTCGTCAGGTACTTCAAGGCGAGAAGCAAGACGCGTAAGCATGAAACCTCTTGGTGGAGTGCTCAAGTGGCTACATCCCCGACAAATGCGACTCTTATCCTGCTCGCGCAGCAGGTGCTCGGCAAGGGCGCGCCGAACACATCGTCAGTTTTCGAACGGCTTAAATTCGGATAGCCAATAACGTCGCCGTGCAGCGAGTTATGGGGCTCCGCATCGCCGAAAGGCCAGAGTTGGCCAGTTTCGTTCAGATCCGCACATCCCTGATCAGAGCTGTTCAAGGGTAGTGTCCAGGCGAATTGCCCTGTGTTGCACTAGTTCTCGAATCCGCTGGAATGATTGGAGAATAACGGTGTGGCGAGAGATCGGCGAGACGGTACGCAAAGCCATGGACGGTTGGGGCGCGGCAGCGCGTTTCGTTGTATGCGTGTCGGCGCTCACTGCCGCAGCTGCGGTGCTGCTCGTCTGTGCACCGTGAACAGGCCGGGGAGGTGGCGGCGCGGGGCATGACGTCGACGATGAATAGCGCCGAGGACGATCCGCGTGTGCAGTTGGCCGTCGGCCTGGCTGCGCTGCGTGCGGCGGTGGGTGGCCCGAGCTATCGAGATCTGCACCTGATTCTGAAGGTGGTGCGCAAGGTTCCGGTCAGCGCGGGCACCCTGCGCAACGCCGAAAAGAACATCGGGATGCCGAAGTTGGCGACTGTGATCCAGTTCGTGACCGCCTGCCGCCACGTCGCCGAGAACAACGACCTGGGCCTCGACCCGTCCCTGTTCGCTCCGGACACTTGGACGGGCCTTTGGCGGAAGATCAACGCACCGGTCGAGACCGCATTAGAGGTCGAGATCGCGGTGACGAAATCCGTGGCACGCGAAGACGATACCGACACGGCCCGCTGGTCCGCGCAGCTCAGCGACGACCGTGACGTATCTGGTCCGGTCCACCCTCTGCGCGAGGTCACCGATCCTTCCGTGCTGGAGGTGCATAGGCCGATCCTCGTCGACGAAGAGGCGCGTGACGACTCTCAGCAAGTGAACGCCGTTGGCGCCCTTGGCATCGTCAACGCCACCGCCCGCCACCATGAGACCGCGCTCCCGCTGCCGGAGCCGATCACCACGAGCCTTCCATCCGCGCCTCGGGCTTTTGTCGGCCGCGGCCCCGAGTTGCGGCAGATCCTCGATTCCGCCTCCCGGGAGCGGGTCGTGTCAATCCATGCGATCGACGGCATGGCTGGCATCGGCAAAACTGCCCTCGCCATCCGGGCCGCCCATGACCTGGCAGGACGGTTCCCGGATGGGCAGTACTTCATCGAACTACACGCCCACACGCCCGGCCAACCGGCCGCCGATCCGTCTGAAGTGCTGGCGGGGCTGCTAATCGAACTAGGCCTGAACCCGCACAATATCCCTGACACCCTGACCGGGCGCCGGGATCTGTGGCGCCACCGCCTAGCTAATAGGAAGGTACTGGTGGTGCTCGACGACGCCGCCAGCCGGAGCCAGGTCGAGCCGTTGCTGCCGAGCGGACCCGATTGTCTGGCCCTGATTACCAGCCGTCACCGCCTCCTACTATTGCCGGACATGCGGCCGCTTCCGTTGGAGGTTCTCGACCCGCAGGCTGCCACGGATCTATTCCTCACCGTCGCCCACCGCGACTCCAAGGACGACGGTGAACGTGACGTGGCCATGTGTATCGCTGAGGTGTGTGGGTATCTGCCATTGGCGATAGGACTGGTGGCCGGGCGCGTGGCCCACCGCCCAGGATGGACGGCTGCTGAGATTGGCGACCTGGCCGAGGAATTCGCGGCGGCGACGGACCGGTTGACTGCGCTCGACACCGCCGACGATCCCGTCGTGCGTGCCGGGTTCGATCTGTCGTACCGGGACTTACCATCCCAACGGCAACTGCTGTTCCGCCGCCTGGGATTACACCCCGGCCCGGACCTCGACGCCTACGTCGCTGCCGCCGTGGCCGGGATAGATCTGGCGACAGCCAGACGTGAGCTAGACGCCCTCTACACCGATCACCTCCTCGACGAAACCGCGCGAGGCCGGTACAGAATGCACGACCTGCTCCGCAACTACGCACATAGCGTCACCTTCCACGACTCGACCACCAACAACACTTGGGCCGTGAACCGGCTACTGGACTACTACCAGCACACCGCGACCCACGCGGATCGATGGCTGACAGTCCGTACCCGGCCTGCCGACGACAAGGCCGCTATACCCGCAGGTGGTACGGCGGGTGGTGTGGTGGTGCGGGACTTCGGAGATCAGTCGCAGGCGTTGGCCTGGATGCGCGCTGAGCGGGCCAACCTGTTGGCCTGCGTGGAGCTTACTGCTGGTCGCGACCCGGCTCGAATGGTCGCATTAACCGCGGCGATGGCAGGATTGCTGGATCGGGAAGGCCCGTGGACATTAGCGGCTCGACTGCACCATCGCGCAGCCAATACCGCCCATCGCCTCGGCGACCGCCTCGAAGAAGCCAACGCACTCTCTGAAATCGCCTATGCGGGTTGGTTCAGCAACAACACCAAGGAGACTACCGAGCTGCACCAGCGAGCCCTCGCTCTCTACCGCGCCCTCGGCAACCGGCTCGGCCAAGCCAACTCCCTGAACGGCCTGGGATGGGCGCGCCGCGAGGAAGGAAATACTGGACTGGCTATAGATCTGTACCAGCGGGCTCTGACGCTCTACCGCGACATTGGTGACGGCCTCGGAGAAGGAATGGTCCTGAACAACCTCGGCCGACTACGCCGATTCACCGGCGATAACGAGCGAGCCGCCGACCTGTACCAGCAAGCCCTAACTCTCTACTGTGACCTCAACAACAGTCAGGGCCAAGCTCACGCTCTGGTGAATCTCGGCTCCTTGCGCGCGGACACCGGCGATAGAGACCAGGCCGCTGACCTGTACCAGAGGGCCCTGACCCTCTACCGCGGCGTCGGTGACCGGCAAAGTCAATCCCTGCCTCTCACTGGTCTCGCCGAGATGCACTACGAAACTGGTGATTACAGTCAGGCCGCCGAACTGGTGCGGGAGGCGTTGGCTCTTGACCGCGACATCGGCAACCGCAGCTGGGAAGCGCTTGATCTTCGGCTCCTCGGCGCCGTGTGCCTGGCCACTGGAGACAACGGGCAAGCCGCTGAGATGTTCCAGGCGGCCCTCGCCATCCACCGCGAAACAGGCTACCGCCTTGGGGACGCCGAGGAACTCAACCGCCTCGGGCAACTACTGCTGGCCGCTAGCGAACCGGGTCAGGCGTTGACGGCCTTCGCCGACGCTCTCGAGTTGGCCCGCGAGGCCGGATCTCAGCTCGAACAGGCCCGCGCCCTTGAGGGGGCAGGCCGCTGTCGGGCTGGCCTCGGTGATAACCCCGCCGCAGTATCCGACCTGAGTGCTGCCGTCGCGATCTACCGGCGCATCGGCGCACCTGAAGCCGATTCCGCTGTCGGGCACCTTGCCGAACTCGAAGCCAATCCGTCACAGGGCTGAGCGCGGGTGTCAAGCGCGGAGCGTGCTGTTCGTGGCCTGTACCCATGCGAGAGACCAGCTGCTGGTCACCTGGCACGGGACCGCTAGCAGGTTCCTGAGGAGATGATCGCTCGAGGCCTTTCGGACTACACGGTCTTCGTCAGTGCCCTCCCTGAGGATTCGCTTCCGAAGAGTGTTTGTAAGCGTGGACAGATCCGGGGTCAACCTCGCCAGCTGGTTTGATTCGACTGGTAGGTAACTATCAGGAGATTCGATATGACTCACCGCTCGACCGCTCTGATCACCGGTGCTTCGGCGGGATTCGGTCTGGCTCTTGCGCGCTCGCTCATCGGGCGCGGCTGAACTGCCATCCGTCATGGTTGGGGACGGCTTTCCGGTGGAGTGAAGCCTCGTGGCCACCGAGTCTGGTCGTTGTAGTAGATCTGGTCTGGCGACCCGTCCCCTAATGGAACAGCATCCGTTGCCCGAATGCTGACATCGGTTAGATTCGCATCGATGAGGGCCGCCCTGGCGAGGTTGGCGCCGCGGAGCTCGGCACGAGTCAGGTCCGCGTTACTGAAATTGGCTGCAGTCATATTCGCCCACTGCAGGGCGGAATCGGTCAGGGTCACCCCGAATCCCTGTACGTCAGTTAGGTTCGCCCTTTGGAGGTTGGCGCCGAACAAGTTTGCCCCGGCCAGGAGAGCGCCGGTCAAGTTCGTGTCGTTAAGCACTGCGTGGGTGAGGTCCGCTAAAGACAGAAAGGCGTCGGTAAGGTTCGCGCCACTCATGATCACTTTCGCCAGGTTCGCGCCATAGAGGCGCGCACCAGCTAAGCATGAACCGCTGAGGTCGATCGGGTTCTGATCATCATGGCGGATATCTCGGCGGGCAATCACAGTCAGCACTGCCTCAATATCAGCGGGGGGTGGAGGAGCCAAAGTCGTCCCTTGGCGCGCGGGCCCGCGGCATTGCGACGCTGTCGTATGTGTGCGAATGAATGCGCCAAGTACAGAAAAAACAGTCGAATGATCCGAGGGTGAGTCTTTTGCCAGCCGCTCTAGCAGATAAATACCGGAAAGGCGTTCGTCGATCTTCTCTGATGAGAGGAGTTTGGCAGCCTTCTCGAACCGGTCGGTTACTGCAGTCTGCTGCGACAACGCGTACTGGTTGTTTGTGGCTCGAAGTGATTGGCTGGTGAACCAGAGCGCGCCAATGGCTGCTGCTGTTGTCGCCAGCGCGGTGATCGTTGTCCAGCCCGACCAGGCGAATATCGCGTGCAGACTGCTCGCGAATCGTTGCCCACGCGTTGGTGGCGGAGATGGAGGTTCCGGCGTTGGAGGCGGCTCAGGTGGCTGAGGGGGCGCCGGAGGATGTAACGAACGGCCTCGCCCTGCCACGTGCCCTGGACGCGCTGGCGTAGGTCCTCCCCCCATTGTCATCGCCGCCTCCTTCTGAAAACCATCTGCGCCAGCTACGGTAGCGCGATCCCGTTGGTCCAGTTTGAGATCGATGGCGCCGATTGGCAAAGCCACCCATTGATATTCAAGGTCGCGCGGCTGCCCAGTTCCGTATGACGACGGCGGCTGTCACCGAGTTCCGGGTCGGAAAATATCCAGGACCTGCTTCGCGGAGGTGAGTTGCTCCTTGCGGATCAGTTTGTGGGTGATGATCCAGCCCAGGGGTAGCAGGAGGGCCGGGGTGAGCAATGGCTCGACTCTCCAGCCAGCCACAGCGATGTCGAATCGAATCAGGAGGAGCACCAAAGGAAGTGGGGTGAATGCAATCAGGAAGGAGGTGATTCGCTGCCACAACTTTGGGGGTTCGGGTGATAGGAGGTGCAACGAGAGTGGCAGGTCGTGGTAGCGCTCGGTAACCACGATCCCCAACAAGTTCACCACTTCGTCGTATAAGTCCGATTTTGTGGGGGCCTGTGGGAAGCGTATCCACGTCGTCAGATCTCGAAAGTACTGCGCCGCAAGACGGATGCGCTCGGCGTCACGGATGTCACGCCGTCTAGTCCGTGGCGCGGTGCGTTCGATTTCGCGCGCGATGTTGTCGAGCCGCAGTAGCCAAACCTCCTGTGCGCGTTCGTCGCTCAGCGTCATCTCGTCTTCGTGGCGCATCCTGAGCAACTTGCTATGTGGAAGAATATGTTGGTGCGAGGGGTCAAGGTCAGCTGCTGCTGGAAGGTCAGGAACGACATGGCTATGATGAGCACCGTCACGGGCAGCGCCGAGGTAACGACGACCACAAATTGCGATAGGACGGTCAACAGGTTTGAGAGCGGCTGGGTTGCCGGAGTAGTCGTCGTCTACCTCTAGTTTCCAATGCATAAGGTGCCGAATGTCAGCCGTTCGCTGCCCGGAGTTCCGTTGTCAGCACACTGAAGTACTGCTGTTCACGCCAAAGGCGCCGGTTGCCGATCACGTAGAACCGACGTCTCGCGCGGGACACCGCGACGTTGAGGAGATTGGGTTTCGCGGCGGCCCACGCCCGGGCCCCGCCCTTTTCGAGTGGGGTCCCCAACACCAGGATCACGACGTCGGCTTCTTGACCTTGAACGGTGTGGACGGTTCCGACTTTTCGCTCTGCGAAATCGCGGTCGACGACTTGCCGAGCAATGGATTTCGCGCCGCGCACGACGTCCCGAAACGGGCTGACTACGCGGATGTCATTGGGCGCGATAGCCATGCCATTCGTCAGCATGTCCAGCAGGTCACGTAGTTGTTCGCCTTCGGCGGGAATCCAGTTGCCGTCGGCGCGATCCGATGGGATATCGAACCACGTATTTTCGCCGACGAATTGGCCACGGTCCGGGGTGCCGTAGATCATGAGGTCGCCGCCGTAGGCAATGCGGTTGGACACCTCGAACATGGGGCGGTCGCAGCGTCGGTGTACTCGGAGTGGCGAACCGACCCAGATCGCGGTGTCGCCGTTGGGGTCTGCCAGTGCGGTGCCATGCCGAGCAAGTCGGTCGGCGACTCGCTGCGCGGAGGTGAAATCCGGTGTCCACTCCTCTTCCAAGCGGTGATGCCGCAGCAGCGCCTGCTGCGCCGGAAACGGCAGTGTGACAATTGGTTCCAGCTGCTGTGGGTCTCCGACGATGACCGCGCGGCGGGCACGCCAAATCCCGCCGGCGACCTGCTGTGGTGTGGCTTGGCCGGCTTCATCGACAAACAGCCAGCCGAGTGCCTCGCTGTGGAGGTCCTTGAACAAGCGCGGGAGAGAGGCGAATGTTGTCGAGACCATCGGCACGACCAAGAACAGCGTCTGCCAAGCAGCGGCAATGGTTTCGGGCTTCGGTGTGGTCTTGACTTGGTTGCGAATCAGCGAGGTGGCTACCGCCAGATTGCCGCGCATCTGGGATGCCGTGTTGAGCGTGAATGCCTTGTGCAGTGTCAACGCTTCGAGGAAAAGACGGTGCCGCGCCGCGGTGAACTCCTTGTCGGCCCAGGCATTACAGAGCTGAAACTGTTGCTCGTCGGCTAGGTTCTCGCCGAATGGCACAGTCCCGGGCCACCGCTGGCATGCCTGCTCGATCAGCGCGGAAACGGCTGTCTTGGCAGCGACTGCATCGCGGTGTTCTTGGACGCGTCGTTGCCCCAACTCCGCAGCTTCCTGGTAATTCCGGTAGGCGAGTCGCGCTGCTGCGATCTGATTGTCGAGTTGTTGTTTCGTCGAATCGCGTGCCGCGACAAGCTGTTTGCTTCGTGTGCTCCAGTCTCGGCCGGCGCGGAACCACGTCGACAGTGAAACCCAGAATCCGGGCTTGCGCTGGTCGTGATCAGTGAGGATTGCGGCAGCCTGCCGATATTCAGCATCGGCGGCACGGCAGCGTTCTTGCGCCGTCCGGTGCTGTTCACCCCAGTGCTCGTGTTGCTCATTCGCGGACAGGATGTCGGCCCAAGCAGATCGGATTACTCCGTCGAGGCGGGCCAGTTCGGCAATGGCGTTTGCTACGGACTGCCGCTCCTCTGCGAGTTGACGAACTTCCTGCTGGGCGCGCTTGAACGACCTCACGGTCGCAGCCCAGTCCGGGACCGTTGCGGGTTCTGCGCTTGCCCGCGCCAACGTATCCTTCATACCGATGTTCTGGGGTGTGGCTCGGCTAGCGTCAGTCTCGTTTGCTGTCTGCGGGGCGACGGGCTGATCTCGCGAGTCGTTCCCAAACCAGAATCTGCCGACGAAGTCCCGCCGATTCGCCATCTTGCCCAAGACAGCGGTGATCAGACCCCACGCCTCACCATCGAGCACCAGCGATGCCAGGTCGGTGAAGTAGTCGACCGCCAGGGCTTCGTCTTGTGCTCCCGAAACCGCGGTGACGGCGGGTATTTCCGCCGTCACATTGGTCGCCGCGTCATTACTCGCGGTGGCGACGACGACCTCCAAGCCGGTCAAAGCGGGAAGTAACTCGTAGACCGCTGGCTTGTAGTTGTTTTCCCCCACCTGGACGACCTCGATCTTGCGGGTGAACGCGGCGGCGGGGCGATCCAATTCCGCGAGTCGGGTCGCGCGTTCTACAACGATTGCGGCGAGTGCATCGCGCAGCATTGTGGTCTTGCCGGTGCCAGGTGGTCCATTGACCGCGAAAACCCCTTTGCTATCGCGGAGTTCGGCCATCAATTGATTCACCGCGAACTGTTGGCTCAGCACCAGTGGTCGCCGCACATCGCCCGGCCATCGTCCTGTGGGAAAGCGAAGTGGTGAAACTCCGGCCACCACTGCTTCAGGTCGGGTCCGTACATCGACGCGGTGTTGGGCAGAGATCTCGCGGAGATCAGAAAGATAACCGCGCAGCGCGTCGCCGACATCGCCCTGTTGTACGGCCGTCTCCACCCGTGCTAAGTCATTGGCGATGAAACTGTTCAGGAAGTCTTGATCGGACGCTTCCCCGGCGTAGCGTTCTCGAACCTGGACGCATTTCACTCGCAGTCCGTCGATGCCGAGTGCATCGTTGATGCCCAACGCGGAGGCGAGCTCATTTACGAAGTCGTGTAGATCGCCGCTGGTCAGATCCAAGTTAGGCACGGTGGACTCGTCGCCGTTTGCTGGTGTTGCGCCATTGGCGGGCCGCCGTGTCAACATTCGCTCGGCGAAGGTGCCGGCTACCGTGCCAGCGATCCCGCCGAGAACTGGTCCACCCAGTGCGGTCGCCGCTGCGGTCGCGGCGACCGTGGCCGCCGATCCTGCTCCTTTGGCAATTGCCTCTGCACCGGCTGCGCGCGCTTGCCGTCCCACGCCCGCGGCGGCCCGCGATAATGCGGACTGTGGCAGCTCTTCCCGGGCGGAACCAACCTTGGGGGGCGCCATCTTGTTGAGCCCGGTAATGAAACCGCGGTGGTCGTCTTCGAATCCGTCGAGCCATGAGTTGTCACGCGGTCCGGGCGACCGAAGGCGGCTGATCGCCCATGCGCATGCCGATAGGATCGGCGAGTTCTCCACAATGCGCCCCTGTGCGTCCAAGGTGAACGCGAACATGGCGGTGGCGCCGGCGGGCCGTCCATCTGGTGGACACCTGTCGGCACCGAAGACTCGGATCAGTTCATCGCGTGCCCGGCTGACGTCGTATACACCGCCGTAGACGGTGAACTGCCATGTCATCCCTGCGGGCAATCGGTCGCGCCACAGTGGATGATCCCGGTCCCACGGCGCGATCTGATTGGCCGCTACGTCCACGACGACCGGGCTGGAAGAGCGGTTGGACCGACTCGTCAGCTCGGGGACGTCCTGCGGGCTGAACATCTCGACTGCTCGCCAGAACCGGACCAACTGCGCGGCCTGTTTTGTCCCACCCATACTTGCTTCCCCCATCCACTACCGCTCGAGACAGCGAGGACTTGATCAACGGTACGCTGGTTCGAGTTCGGCAACGCCGAAAACGTCAGAGTCCCTACGGAATACGGCGTGCGGGACGTAGCCACTGCCAGCTTCAGTCGTTGATGAACTCCTGCGCGGCAGTGAAATTCGAGTCGTCGATCCCGATCAGTGCATCGACGAACTCTTGTCCGACATCCAGTGGCGCCGACGCGGAGAACGAACCGTCGGTCAACATCGCCGCGGGTGCGGACAACCCTCGTGTCGACAGCAGCCGCTGCGCGGTCTGCTGTACATCCGCTGCTACCCGCGACTGCCATGGAGTCAGGGCTGTCGCGAAGTCGATTGAGACAGTGATGATCTGCTCGGCGGGCGACTCGCGAACAGTGATCCGGCTGCCGTTTCCGGTGACACCCGATTGCACTTCCACCATCGGCGCCGGGCGAGAACTCACCTCGCCGCAAATGGGATGATTCCGCTTCGGTATTCCGCGCGGCAGCACAACAGTGGGTGGGCCGTCCAATACCTCGGGTCCCAGCTCGAATGCTTTCTGGGCCCGCAGAGAGACAGTCGCCGATACTGCCGACGCGGTGAGCACTGCACGCGCTGCCGTCACCCAGCCACGAGTAGTGAAATGGTCTACAGCAGGTAGGAATTTCTCGCTCATCGCGGGTGACAATTGCCCGATTCGGTCCTCATCGATCCGGACCTCCACGATTCGTTTCGTGGTCCGTGCACTCGACTGCTCGATCGCGACAAGGGAGACGATCACTGGGCGGTCTCCGCCATCGGTGTGGTAGCACGTCAATACATCCGCGTGGTCAGCTGTCTTCAGTACCTGTACCGCGCTACCTTCCGGCAGCAGCGTGTATGCCACTGTAGGTGGATCGTTCAGCGGGACAATGGCTTCAGGGCTCGACACATAGAGGTGGAAGCTCGTACTGAGTCTGCGCTGCTCGCGGCCGTGTTCGTCCCAGTCCGAATACTCTCGCGCCCAGATTCGACCCGCCGCCACCGGCACATATCCGAGTTCTATTAGTTCCAACAGCGGTCGGTGGTAACGGATTGCATCCTGCCGGGGCAAATTCCCCACCGTACAGTTCCCGAAACGGACACCGACCGCGTTCCGGTCATGTGGGTTCTCCGGTTCGGGAATCAGTTCGACCAAACGAGAGGTCTCGGTGCCGCGAGGATCGAAATCGTCACCGAGCATCCCGATGAAGTTCGGAATATAGGCGTGGATCCCGACGACCTCTTGCGCGGCCCAACCTCTGCTCGCGGTCCACAGCTGGTATACCGGGCGACCGGTCGTCATCGGATTCATTCGTTGCTCCGGGTGTTCATGGTGCCGTACGGACCCTGGCGAAATCCTATGTCGGGATGGGAGACTCGCGATGGAAACCGGAGTTCCTGCGGATGCCTGCAACGGGCGATCGCGGAGCGGATCGGGTGGGGGCATTCCTCCTCGATTCTTACCTTCCAGCGAGGACCCAGTCGTCAAAGCTCGAGGAGTAAACCGAAGCCAGGCAGTCCCGAGACTCAGGCTTAATACTGCAACTGCACTCAGGTGGTTCGGTGCTGGTAGACCTGTCGGGTGGTGTTGGATCATGTTGTGGCGGAGCTGGATTCGTTGATGGCGAG